>JAEWAA010000238.1 GCA_023391955.1 Bacillota bacterium
GTGTATCAGCGCACTTAAATCCTCTGCATATTCCATGGCATTGGCATGGGCCACCGCCACACGGACCGGGCCCTGGTACCGCTCCGCCAGCCGTTCCATGATGCGGACCATGGCTTTTTTGGTGCCGCGGATTTTGTCCACGGATACCACCGTGCCGTCCTCTACGGAGAGAATCGGCTTAATCTGCAGGAGAGATCCCAAAAGCGCCCCGGCTTTGCCGATCCTTCCGCCCTTATGGAGGTACTCCAGCGTATCCACCAGAAAGTAAAGGGTGGTTTGCTTGCGCAGCTCCTCCACCATTTGAAGGATCTCGTCCTTACTGGCGCCGGCCATAGCGGCCCGGGCCGCCTCCACCACCAGCAGCCCGATGCCGTAGGTGGCGGTGCGTGAGTCCACAATAGTAATGTCCGCAGGGGTTTCCAACATGCCTTTGGCCATACAAGCCGACTGGTAGGTCCCGCTGAAGCTGGATGACAAATGAATGGATATAATGACTGTATCCGGCTCCGCCGCCAGCCGGTTATACACCGCAAGAAAATCAAGCGGCGAAGGCTGGGAGGTGGTGGGAAGCCGCTTTTCACCGGCAAGCTTGATGTAGAAGTCCTCCGGCGAGATGGTTACGCCATCCAGATAAGCCTCGTCGCCGAAGTGAACCTTCAGCGGAACCATCTCAATGGAGAGCGCCTCCCGAAGCTCGGGCGGGATATCCGAGGTGCTGTCTGTCACAATGCGAATCCGGCCCAAGGGTTCACCTCCGTTTCGTTCTTCACTCTATTCTACCGCAATCAGGTAAGCATACAAAGGCTGCCCGCCGTAGTGGATCTCCACTTCCGCGTCGCCATGCTGCTCCTTCAGGTAGGATTTGAGGCTTTCGGTATCCTCAACATTGGCTTCCTCGCCCGTGAGGATCGTTACCACTTCCCCGCCGGACTCCAGCATGCTGTCCAGCAAATTGCGGCAGGTTTCCCGGACGTCCCGGTTAGCCGTCACAATCTTGCTGTCGTGGATCCCGATAAAATCCCCTTCCTTAATCTCAATGCCGTCAATGGAGGTGTCCCGCACCGCAAAGGTGACCTGGCCGGATTGGACACCGGCGATAGCCTTCATCATTGCCTCGGTGTTTTCCTCCTGATCAGCCGACTCGTCAAAAGCCAGCATCGCAGCCATGCCTTGGGGAATGGACTTTGTGGGAATCACAACCAGGGTTTTGCCCTCCACCAAATCGGCCGCTTGTTTGGCAGCCATCACTATATTGGAGTTATTGGGCAGCACATAGACGATCTCCGCATCCACACCCTCCACCGCATGGACAATGTCCTCGGTGCTGGGGTTCATGGTTTGGCCTCCGGAGAGGACCGCATTCACACCCAGGCTGCTGAAAATCTCGGTTACTCCGTCGCCCATGGACACGGACACGAAGCCGTATTTGGAGCTTTGTCCCAAACCATCCGCTCCCGCCATGGCCCCATGCACAGGAATGGGCTTCAGGGCGGCAATATCGCTCTCAGGCGCGATATATTCATACTCGTCGGCCATCAGGATATGGGTATGCTGATCCCGCATATTCTCGATCTTAATCTTGGACAAATCGCCGAAATTCATGGCGTAATTCATGGCATTGCCCGGATATTCGGCATGGACATGGACCTTCACCAGGTCATCATCGGCCACTACCAGAAGGGAATCGCCCATCTTGCCCAATTCCTGCCGGAATGCCTGCTCGTCGAATACATATCCCGGCACCTTGCCCGGTACCAGTGTAACGATGAACTCGGTGCAATAGCCGAATTCAATATCTTCGGTGCTCAGCATGGACTGGGCACTGTGTTTGCCCTCACGGGAGGTTGCAGCGGCAGGCTGCTTGTCCGGCACGGAGGCAGGCGCAGCCTGTACCGGGGGAAGAGCCGCTACTGTTTCGCCTCTCAAGGCCGCGAGGAAGCCTTCATAGATGCACATGAGGCCTTGGCCGCCGGCATCCACTACCCCAACCTGCTTCAGCACGGGAAGCTGGTCCGGTGTCCGCGATAAAGCCGCGTTGCCGGCCTGCACCACCTCGCCCATCAGCTCTACCACATCGGGAAATCTCCGGTTCACGGCTACGGCGTGTTTGGCCGCTTCCCGGGAGACAGTGAGGATGGTGCCCTCTACAGGCTTGACCACTGCCTTATAGGCGGTGTCCACACCATTCTGCAGCGCAGCGGCAAACTGCTGGGCATTGGCGCTCTCCAGCTCCTGTACGGATTTGGCGAAGCCACGGAACAATTGGGACAGGATTACGCCGGAGTTGCCCCGGGCGCCCATCAGCAGGCCCTTGGAGAGAGCCTCTGCCGCCTTGCCCAAATGCGGGTTCTGGCGCTTCTTTAATTCCTCCACACCGGAGGTCATGGTCAGATTCATATTGGTGCCCGTGTCACCGTCCGGCACAGGAAATACGTTCAGTGCATTGACACGGTTCACATTGGCTGTCAGGTTGCCCGCTCCCGCCAGCACCATCTGAAAAAAGTCGGTTCCATCAAGTGAAATAAAGCGCTTACTCAAGAATAATTCCCCTTCCTGGTTAACGAGATACGCGAACCCCTTGCACAAAGATATTGACGGTCTCCACTTGCAGACCGACGACATCATTCATCGTGTACTTGACCCGGTTTTGCACATTGTGCGCCACTTCGGAAATTTTCGTACCGTAGCTGACGATGATATATAAATCAATATGCAATGCGTCCGCTTCCTGCCGGATTTCCACGCCGCGGCTCAGGTTCTCGCGCCCCAGAAGCTCCGTGATGCCATCCTTCAATTGCTTGCGGGAAGCCATGCCGACCAGCCCGTAACATTCCAATGCGGCTGAGCCAACCAATACTGCGATTACTTCATCCGACACATTGATTTTCCCGAATTCATTGGCCTGTTGAATTGGCATTTGTACCAACTCCTTTTTCTGACAAGTGGTTTAAGATATTATGGTCCATTCTTCATTGTACTATAATTCTCAGAAGCATGCGAACCTTATTATACCGTAAGTCGGCGTGTTCCTCAATCTCCAGGAGAAACGAGGAAATGCTTGTCCCAACCGATTGACCGGAACCGGGCCTTATGCTATTATGTTATAGTATGTTTCAAAAAGAGTTCCAATAACATGCAGATCTCGGATTACTCCGCAGCTCGATTTTAAGGAGGTGTCATAGATGTCCCGTAAGTGTTATATCACCGGCAAAGCTCCCAAAACCGGCAACAACGTGTCCCATGCCAACAATAAGACCAAGCGCAACTGGGGAGTGAATGTACAAAAGGTACGCATCCTCGTTGACGGCAAGCCGAAGCGCGTTTGGGTTAGCGCCCGCGCACTGAAGTCCGGCCTTGTGACCCGCGTTTAATCATTCCGTTCCTAATCAGGCGGAATAGACAAAAAGCACCCGTACCGCTTTTGCGAGAGGTGCTTTTTTTGTCTATGCGACTGCGGCGAAAAGCCTATGCTTCCGAAGCGGTGTTTACTTTCGCAATGGCCCAAGCACCGCTATTTGTTGTCCCAAAGCTCCCTAACGGCTATCCTCCGGAAAGCCGGCGCCGTACGCATACGTGACCATCGGGACTTTGGCGGCAGTTCCTCGCAGCTCCTGTCGGTCTCCCGGCTGTGATCTTCTCAGGTTGTCTGCTGGCTTGCCGGAGTGCCTCTAGTGTTTGCTGAAGGTATTGAGGATCGCCTTCACGAAGCCCCCCAAAAATTTAGGCAGCTTGATGGTGTAAAATTTCATCCTAACCCCTCCCTAAGCGCTTTTCGTCAGAAAAGCCAGCATCGTAAGCATAAGCTTTTCGCGCAGGCTGCCGTCCGCAGCCCTTGCCAGCTTGCAGCCGTCCACCGTCATGTTGCTTTCTTCACTCCATGAACAAGCCTCATTCCCCTGCTCCGCTACTCTATATATATTCGCAGCACCCAAAATATGTGCCTATGAATTGCCCTACCGGAGAATACGTGTGCCACGCATTTTCACAAAAAAAGGGCCCGGCAGGCTTTCACCCCCGTAACCCAATGTATGTGTACCAGCTTATAATTATTCCTGACATGTTGTCCGACACTTTGCCGATTTCGAGGCTGATCCCCTTCAATTTGGCTTCGCCAAATTCGAAGCTTCCACAGCATATCCGGCCTCCGGCCAGGACCATGCTGTTCAGGTTAAAATGGCGACTGCGGCAGCTGCTCCGGTGTCACCCATCCATACCCCAACGCCAAAAACGTATAAACCAGCGAAAAGAACAATGCCCCCACAAACGCCAGCACGGCAAACCATACCCGGTATTTCGTGGTTTCCTCCCGCTTGAAATATTCCATGCCGATCAGCACGGCACCCAGCGAAAATACATATTTAAACGGGCCGCTTGTGTACATAAACATGCACAACAGCACCGCGGCCGCTAGCATAAGCCCGGTAAAAAGCCACTTGCTGGTAGACACCGTTACTTGCTCCTCCCTTCAAATCCCTGCATACCGGATGCCCGGATGCTGCGGATGGCCTCCGCCCGGTCCTGCTCGCCAAAAACCGCATTGCCCGCCACCAGCACCTGCGCCCCCGCCTCAGCCACCATACGGGCCGTCTCCGCGTTGACACCGCCGTCCACCTCAATCAGCACGGACGTAAGTCCGCGGGCGTCCAGCATACCCCGCAGGGCCTTAATTTTGCCGGTGACAGCAGGTATGTACTTTTGTCCGCCGAAGCCCGGATTCACCGTCATCAGCAGCACCATCTCCACCTGATCCAGCACATACTCAATTGCCGCAAGCGGCGTCGCAGGATTCAGCACAACGCCGGGTTTCACTCCGTTCTCGCGGATAAAGCCCAAGGTCCGGTGCAGATGGGTGCATGCCTCGGCATGGACCGTGATATAATCAGCTCCCGCTTTGGCAAAAGCCGGAATATACGCATCCGGATTTTCAATCATCAGATGTACGTCCAGCGGCAGCTTGGTAACGGGCCGGATAGCTTGCACCACCAGCGGCCCGAACGTCAGATTGGGTACAAAATGCCCATCCATCACATCCACGTGTATAAAATCGGCTCCCGCCTGCTCCGCCTCCCGGACCTCTTCCCCAAGCCGGGCAAAATCCGCGGACAAAATAGAAGGGGCAATATAGATGGACATATCAATACCTCCGTTTCCTGTCCTTCATCTCCTGCAAAAAGATCAGATAATGCTCATACCGGCTTGCCGCCACACGGCCGCCGGCCTCTGCTTCCTCACGGACTCTGCAGCCTGGCTCCTTGTGGTGGAGGCAGCCGCGGAAGCGGCATTCCTCCGCCAGCGGCAGAAACTCCCGGAAGGTCCGGCCCAAATCCTCCGGCTCCATCTCCATAAAGTCCAGCTGGCTGAAGCCCGGCGTATCCGCCACCCAGCCGCCGTCCGGCAGAGCCAGCAGCTCCACGTGACGGGTGGTATGCCTGCCGCGTCCCAGCCGCATGCTGATTTCCCCCGTCTCCAGGTTCAATTCGGGCAGCAGCGCATTCAGCAGCGTGGATTTGCCCACACCGGACTGCCCGGAGAATACGCTGAGCCGTTCTTTCAGAATATGGCGAACCGGCTCCAGGCCTTCCCCCTCCTTGGCGCTGGTTACGAAAACCCGGTAGCCGATCTCCTCATACAGCTTCTGCACGGCGCTGGAATCCAGCTGATCCGCCCCATCGCCGTCCCCTTTGACCAAATCCTGCTTACTGAAGCAAATCACGGCCTCCAGGCCGGAATGCTCGATATGCACCAGGAATTTGTCCAGCAGCTGCAGGTTCAAGGCCGGCTCATCCAGAGAAAATACCAGCACCGCCTGTTCAATGTTAGCCACCGGCGGGCGGATCAGCTCGCTTTGGCGCTTGTGGATCTCGGTAACGGTCCCTTCATTGTTCTCCGAATGCTCGAAGCTGATCCGGTCCCCAACCAAGGGGCTGATGCTGCGTTTCTTAAACACACCCCGGGCACGGCACTGCACGGTGGGAAGCTGGCCGTCTTGGCCAGGCTCCTCCCCGTCCGGCAGCACATAATAATAACCGCTTAACGCTTTGACAATCAAACCATCTGGCATCTTATTTTATCCTCCCGATGGGGTCGGACTCGGTTTAACGGACCCGGAAGGCGCAGCCTTGGTTGCCGCAGGCGAGGCTGAAGGCGACGGGCTTGCGCTGGGTGCTGTCGGTGACGGGGACGCCGACGGTTTCGTTTTCTGGTCCAGATAGTTTTGGTAATTGATGGTTTCCGAATCCCACAAGACATTGTCCCGGTAGATTAAAATGGTGGCGCTTTTTTCCTTGGTGAGGGTCACCTTAACATTAGTGATCTCGGACCCTGCCACTTCCATAGTGTTATAATCCTCGTTTTCAACCCTGGCATCGGAAATCACGATCCGGAAGATGGAGGATTTACCGCTGGTGGCAGCCGTCAATTTTTTACTGGCCGTATAGGGCACAGCGTCCTTGGGCTGGCCGGAGCTGACAAACAGCTTGATTTCCACGGAGGGGTCTACGGATTCACCCTTTTTAATGGGATGCGTATCCACGACACGGCCGGAGGCAATTTCAAAGCTTTCAATATTTTCTTTACCCTTATTCCCGGGGGCCAGCTTTAGTCCAACAGCCATTAGCTTGGCCTCAGCTTCAGCTACTGTGCTGTTGATAAGATCAGGCATAACGACCATTTGCTTGCCTTTGCTGACGTAAAACTTGACTGTTCCCTTAACAGGATCGAACTCGGCACCCACTCCCGGTTCCTGGCTGATGATCGTATCCTCGGGCAGGTCGGAAAATTTGGGATCGGATAAAATTTGTTCCGGCTTTAAGCCTGCAGCCAGAAGCTCCGCCTTCACATCCTTGAAGAGCCGTTCCTTGTAGTTTTGCATCATCTGCTTCTCGGCGCCCTTGCTAACGGAGAGTGTGATCTTGGATTTTTCCTTCAGCTTCGCATTATCGGGCGTTTGTTTCGTGACTTGTCCCTCCGGCTTATCGCTGTATTGCGGCTCAACCACCACCTGGAAGCCCGCTTGGGTGAGAAGGCTTTCCGCTTCGGCCTGCATTTTGCCTACCACCTGCGGCACATCCACATCTCTGGGAATGATCTTGTCCTTGAAGCCGGGAATCACCCAAAACCACATAACCGCCAGAAAAACAACAAAAATGCCTGTCCAGATAGCCGGTGCAATCCAAATATTGCGCTTCTTGCGTGGCTCCGAACCGAAATCGTCCCGTTCATCAACTTCCAGTCCCGCCCCCGGACGTAAGGCCGGCACAACCCGGGTGGCATCCGCGTCCAAGC
>JAEWAA010000293.1 GCA_023391955.1 Bacillota bacterium
GCGGATGTTTGGATGGTTGGGCGGCGCGTGGGCTGGGGGACGGGGGATGTTGGATAATGGGAAGAACCCTGCTGGGCGGCGTGTGCCCCCTTGGTGGCCAATGCTCTGTTGACTGTATATGAAAAACCGAGTTTAAATTTGCAGCTTCCCTCAAAAGGAGAGGTTATATATGAAAATTCATATATAATCAACGAAAGTCGCAAGGGTAGGACCATTTATATATGAAATTTCGAGTATAAACTGCTGAAATGATAAAATCGGCAAAATTATATATGAAATTTCTAGTTCAGCTGGAGACACACCCTACTTTATCCGGCCTCTGGCCTGGACCAAACTGCAAAGTGAGCCCTTCGATTTGGCTTTGCCAAATCCGAAGCTTCCTAAACTTTATCCGGCCTCTGGCTCGGACCAAAGTTAGGAAGGGGGAGTGACAAGGTAATATGCTTGACATCTGTCCCGGGATCGGCTAATATAGTCAATGTTCGGTGTAAAGGAATGGACCTTGACACGCTCCGGCGGGGCTGCTGCGGTTGCCGCGTCCACTCTCGGATGCGAGGTGCATCCGGATCGGGAGGGTCACCTAGATGGAAGATGACACGCTGCTGGAACGGACGAACCGGGTGAATACCCTGTTCGACTTCTACGGAGCGCTGCTGACGGACAAGCAGCAATCCATCCTGTCCTTGTACTACCAGGACAATTTTTCCCTCGGTGAAATTGCAGCGGATTTTGAGGTCAGCCGGCAGGCGGTTTACGAACACCTGAAGCGGGCTGAGCAGGCGCTGGAGGATTACGAGGGCAAGCTTCGGCTGGCGGAGCAATTCGCCCGCAAGAGCCAAGCGGCAAGTGAGCTGGAAGCATTGATTAAACGGCGGCAGGGGGAAGACAGCAGGCGGATGCTGGAGCTGCTCTCCCGGCTTTTGACCATAGAAATGAAGGAAGATACCCCATGATGTGGGGCCGTATACAGAATCATTAGACTTGCGGGAGGCGGGGCACATGGCATTTGAAGGATTAGCCAGCAGGCTGCAGAATGTGTTCGGAAAGCTGAAGTCCCGGGGCAAGCTGACGGAGGATGATGTCAACGAAGCCTTAAGAGAAGTGCGTCTGGCCCTGTTGGAGGCGGACGTCAACTTTAAGGTAGTCAAGGACTTCATCGCCAGTATCAAGGAACGCGCCATCGGCCAGGAAGTGATGAAGAGCTTCACGCCCGGCATGGTGGTGGTGGATATCGTCAACAAGGAGCTAACTACTCTAATGGGCGGCACCCAGGCCAAGCTGGCCCGGTCCAACCGGCCCCCTACCATTATCCTGATGGCGGGTCTGCAGGGTGCAGGTAAAACCACCTCTACCGGCAAGCTGGCCAAATATCTGCAAAAGCAGAACCACAAGCCGCTGATGGTGGCTGCGGACATCTACCGGCCTGCCGCCATCAAGCAGTTGCAGGTGTTGGGCGAGCAGCTGAAGGTGCCGGTATACGCTCCCGGGGCGGATGTGAATCCGGTGGACATTGCCACACAAGGCATCGCCCACGCCAAGGAGCACGGGCATGATTATGTGCTCATCGATACCGCGGGGCGTCTCCATATCGACGAAGCTCTGATGGAAGAGCTGACGAAGATCAAGGAGGCTGTCCAGCCGGACGAAATCCTGTTTGTGGTGGATGCCATGACCGGCCAGGAGGCCGTGAATGTGGCGGACAGCTTCCATAAACAGCTGGGTCTGACAGGCGTCGTTATTACCAAGCTGGACAATGATACCCGGGGCGGTGCAGCCATTTCTGTCAAGGCGGTTACCGGCTGTCCCATCAAATTCGCGGCTACAGGCGAGAAGATGGATGCCCTGGAGCCCTTCCATCCCGAGCGGATGGCCTCCCGGATTCTCGGCATGGGGGATATGCTGACCCTGATCGAGAAGGCCCAGGCCAATATCGACGCGGACAAAGCCAAGGAAATGGAGCGCAAGCTCCGCAAGGCCGAGTTCACCTTTGATGATTTCCTCGAGCAGATGGAACAGGTTAAGAAAATGGGCCCTCTGGACCAGATCCTGGATATGATGCCGGGTATGGGCAAGATGAAGGACCAGATGAAGAACGTGAAGATCGACGAGAAGCAAATGGCCCGTACGGCCGCCATCGTCAAATCCATGACCAAGGAAGAGCGCGCCAAACCGGAGCTCTTGAGTCCTACCCGCCGCAAGCGTATCGCGTTGGGCAGCGGGAATACGGTGGTGGAGGTCAACCGCTTCATCAAGCAATTCGAGGATATGCGGAAGATGATGAAGCAGTTCTCCGGCATGATGGGCAACGGCAAGAAAAAAGGCGGCATGTTCGGCAAGATGGGCAAGGGCGGACGGTTTCCTTTTTAAAAAAATAATACATTATCCGGCCCTTGGCCTGGACCATGTTATAGCGTGTATTCTGTTAAGGAGGTGAAACAACAATGGCAGTTCGCATTCGTCTGAAGCGTATGGGTTCCCACAAGGCTCCCGTATATCGTCTGGTGGTATCTGATTCCCGGTCTCCCCGTGACGGTCGTTTTATCGAGGAAATCGGTACTTATAACCCGCTGACCGCCCCTGCTACCGTCGCAATCGACGAGGAGAAGGCGCTCAAGTGGCTGGGCGACGGCGCGCAAGCGTCCGACACCGTCCGCAACCTGTTCAGCAAAGCCGGCATTATGAAGAAGTTCCATGAGTCCAAATTGCAGAAGTAATTTGGCTTAACGGAGGGCGGCATATGAAAGATCTGATAACCGTAATCGCTAAGGCGTTGGTGGATCATCCGGAAGATGTCAGCGTAAATGCCGTGGAGCGCAGTCAGGAAATCGTGTACGAGCTTACCGTGAATCCTACCGATATCGGCAAGGTAATCGGCAAGCAAGGACGCATCGCCAAAGCTTTGCGCACAGTGGTCACCTCGGCCGCTGTCAAGGAGAACAAGCGGGTTAGCGTTGAAATCGTATCATGAGCAATTGGAAGGGGTGAGGGCAACCTTGCCCCTTTTTGCATCATCAGACAGAATTTGAAGAGGGTTTTCTTCTGTTCCGGACAAGCGCGAAGAAAGCCGGCTTGAAATGCTGTAACTTAACCGCATTCCACACATAAGGAAGTGTATATCGCATGAGCGACAAGCTATATAATGTAGGGAAAATCGTCAACACCCACGGCATCCGGGGGGAATTGAAAATTCTGTCCCAGACGGATTTTCCGGAGCTGCGGTTTGTGAAGGGTAGCAAGCTGATTCTGGTGGACCCGGAGGGCGGCAAACAGATCCAAGCCCAGGTGGAGCAGGCCCGCGAGCATAAGGGGATGTTCATTACCCGTTTCCAGGGATGGGATAACATCAACCAAGTGGAGCAGTACAAGGGCTGGCTGGTGAAGGTGGACGAGGAAAGCCTGGCCGACTTGGACGAGGACGAATACTATTACCATGAGATTCTGGGCTGTACGGTTGTAACTGCCGGTGGGGAGAAGCTGGGGGAGATCAAAGAAATCCTGACTCCCGGAGCCAACCACGTCTGGGTGGTCAAACGCCCCAAAGGCCGCGATCTGCTGCTGCCTGTCATTGACGAGGTGGTGCTTGAGGTAGACGTGGAGAACAAGCAGGTTACCGTTGAGCTGATGGAAGGGCTGCTGGAATGAATATCGATGTTCTGACCTTGTTTCCTGAAATGTTCGAGGGGGTATTCGGCGCGAGTATCCTGGGAAAAGCCCGCCAAAAAGGGCTTGTTTCCCTATCCACCTTGAATTTCCGGGACTATGCCAACAATAAGCATAACACAGTGGACGATTATCCCTTCGGCGGCGGGGGAGGGATGGTATTGAAGCCTGGCCCCATCTTCGCCGCGGTAGAGGAATTAATGGAGCGGCATTATCCCGGCACCGTTGGCGTTAACGGTGTCGACGGTCTGATGGACGAACCGGAGAAGCAACCGGAAGAAGCGCCGCTAGGTAAGCCGGGTCTGTCACTGGAAGACCTGCCCAACGCTGCGCCCAGACCACGGGTGATCCTTATGTGCCCGCAAGGGGAGCCCTTCACCCAACGGAAGGCGGAGGAGCTGTCCCGGGAGGAGCATCTGATCTTCATCTGCGGCCACTATGAAGGCTACGACGAACGCATACGGGAGCATCTGGTCACGGACGAGCTATCCATCGGGGATTATGTGCTTACAGGCGGAGAGCTGCCTGCTATGGTGGTCATTGACAGTGTCGTGCGTCTCTTGCCCGGGGTTCTGGGCAATCAGCTGTCTGCGGTTACGGATTCGTTCAGCACGGGGCTTTTGGAGTACCCGCACTACACCCGCCCGGCCAAATTCCGGGACTGGGACGTGCCGGAGGTGCTGCTGTCCGGCCATCACGAGAATATCGAGATGTGGCGGCGCAGACAGTCTCTGGAGCGGACCTGGAGAAGGCGCCCGGAGCTGCTGCGGGATGTGGAGCTGTCCAAGAAGGATCAGCAATTTTTGAACCAGCTGAAGCAGTCCTTGCAACAAGACAGAGAATAAACAGAATAACAGGGCTGCATGTGCAAGAGTGGAGGCTCTGTATGAGAAAGTGGATGCTGCTCATCAGTTTGCTGATTCTGTCCATTTTAGGAATAGTAAGCTTCTGGTGCCGTGAAGGCGGACAGCTGGACGTTAAGCCGCTGACAGCGGATGAGAAAAGGGATGACTTCCAGTACCTCTTCAAGTTGGTTCGGCAGGTGTACCCCTTTTATGGACTGCTGGAACAGACAAAAGGGCTGGAAAGTTTTGAAGCCATAAATGCAAATTTCTTGGAGCAGGCAGAACGTTCGACGGACAATCAGTCTTTTCTTAGATTGGTATATGATTATATGACTTTCCTTGGACAGGCGGGGCATGCACAAATTATATATGATGAGCCCTATAATCCGGCTTTGGCCACCTTCTACCATATTGAGAAGCGGGTTTACCGCTATCGGGACTATTGGCGGAAGCAGGCTGCCGGATTATCTTTGTATGCCCACTCCAGTTCAGAGGTTCAGTATGAATCGGGCTATTACGTGCTGAAACGCGAGTACAGTCCCGTATCAGGCATTGTTTTTCCGGCTGGGAGTGTTATCACGTCAGTTAACGGTCTGCCTGTGGATGAATATGTGAAGTCTCTGCAGGCCCGCTTTCATCTGCAAATGGATGCAAAGCTGAATAAGCCTTTCCTTCAACAGCTTTTTTGCATCGCCCCGGAGAATGATTACTGGGAGGTTGAGCTTTCGTTGCCCGGAGGTACGGTAGCTGCCGGACAATTTCCTGTTTTAAGCGGTTATAAAGAACCATATATACTGAGCCGCGGAACAGAGAATGTTGAGGTCCGTGAGTTAGAAGGGCAGACGGGATACATCCGGCTCCATTCTTTTGGCAAAGAACAGATGGATGCGGATCAGCGAATCATCGACGAATTTATGAACCGAGCCAACGGGCGTTTCACAAAGCTTATCATTGATGTCCGGAATAACGGCGGCGGTGAGGACGATTATTGGACTAATCTTTTGGTCAAACCATTGTTGAAAGCCCCCGTTGAGCTCGTTGAGACAGGGAGTGTTCGGGAGGGGTTTCTGGAGCGATATGGATGGCGGTTTGACTTGTACAGACGGCTGGTCAATTCGACCCTTACCAATCGGGACCGGTATGATGTGACAGATGTGCGGAAAAGCCCTGATCCAACGGGGTTGCCGGGGGATTGGGCTGCTTTTCAGGTTACCAGGACACTCCGGCCTGAGCGCACATGGGATTTTCAAGGCAAACTTTATGTATTGGCGGATGCCCGTACGTATTCAGCAGCAGATCATTACACAGCGGCAATTCGCCAGCTAAAGCTTGGAACAGTTGCAGGCACCAATACAGCCGGAGGCAGCAGCGTTTTTATGGAAGCTTACCGCTACGCGCTGCCGAACAGTGGTATTCTGTTTAAGCTTGAGACGGATTTGAATTGGAATGCGGAAGGGCAGATTAACGAAATCTACGGAACAATGCCGGACATCTGGCTTGATGCAGCCAAGGATGGATTAACTGTTCCTTTGGACGAAGATCCTTGGGTGGAATGGGTAAGGAAACAGCCGTAATGCAGCGGCTATTAGAAATTAGAAGAAGGTTATGAGGAAATATGTTGCTTTGCAGGCTTGGTTATGATAACATGTTTAATGTTGTGATTTGATAACGGTGGTCCTCTACGCGGTTGCGGCTCATCAATAGGGATGAAGGCCGATGGAGCGGAATGAACACCTGTGTGGAAGGAGGAAGTCAAATGAATTTGTTGGTTCAAGAAATTACGAAGGAACAACTTCGCAAGGATATTCCGAGCTTTCGTCCAGGCGACACCCTGAAGGTGTACGTGAAGGTTATCGAGGGTTCCCGCGAACGGGTTCAGCTGTTTGAAGGCGTTGTGATCAAGCGTCGCGGCGGTGGCATCAGCGAAACGTTTACCGTTCGTAAAATCTCTTACGGTGTTGGTGTGGAAAGAGCATTCCCGCTCCATTCCCCGAAGATCGATAAAATCGAAGTAGCCCGTCGTGGTAAGGTTCGCCGCGCTAAGCTCTACTACCTGCGCGCACTTCGCGGCAAGGCAGCAAGAATTACCGAAATCCGATAAGATTGAACAGGGGGCTTGGGCACAGCACAAGCCTCCTTTCGGTTTTTTGAGGAGTTTTAGGGATGGAGGCTCACGAGAATGGAACAGGAGCAACAATTGCCCGAACAACCGGCACAGGCTGTTTCAATGAAGAGCGAAGCGTGGGAATGGACGAAGGCGCTGTTTATCGCCGCCGTTCTCGTTATTATTATCCGCTGGTTTATTTTTGCACCGTTCATTGTGGACGGGCCCTCCATGGAACCGAATTTCCACACCAGAGAACGGCTTATCGTGAACAAGATTATTTATAATATCCGTACTCCTGAACGTGGTGAAGTGGTGGTGTTCCACGCGCCGACGGGTGTGGATTATATTAAGCGGGTCATTGCTCTGCCCGGCGAGAAGATCAAGATCCAAAACAATAAAGTGTTTATTAACGGGGAAGAATTAAAGGAACCCTACTTGCAGGAAGCCGTTGACGATTACAAGGCCCGGACCAACAGCAATTACAATGTGGACTTCTCGGAGATCACGGTTGAGGAAGGCAAGGTATTCGTCATGGGCGACAACCGGGTCAACAGCCAGGACAGCCGGGCAATCGGCACCGTTGCTTTTGACAAGATTGTCGGCCGTGCGGATGTCCGCTTCTGGCCCCTGGCTAAGTTGGGATTTATCAAGCATTAAGGTGAGGTGAGAAAGATGGCAACCATTCAGTGGTTTCCCGGCCACATGACCAGGGCGAGACGGCAGATTGAAGAAAAGCTGAAGCTCATCGACGTGGCCATCGAGCTTATCGATGCCCGTGTCCCCCTGTCCAGCCGCAATCCGATGGTTGATACCATCCTGCAGCATAAGCCCCGCCTGGTACTCTTGAACAAGCTTGATCTGGCCGATCCGGCCGCTACTGCGGACTGGGTCGCTTTTTTTCAGGAGAAGGGATTGGATGCGCTGCCCATTGACGCGGTCACCGGAAGCGGTACGCGTGAGATTGTGCCGCGGTGCAGGAAGTTGATGGCCGAGAAGATGGAGGCCCGCCAGCGCAAAGGAATGAACCCCAGAGCGATCCGCGCTTTAATCGTAGGTATTCCGAACGTAGGCAAATCCACGCTGATCAACAAGCTGGCAGGACGAAAGGTGGCCGCTACAGGCGACAAACCCGGTGTCACCAAGGGCCAGCAATGGATCAAGATGGCAGGTGGAGAGCTGGAGCTTCTGGATACCCCCGGTATTCTGTGGCCCAAGTTTGAGGACCAGCAGGTGGGTTTACGCTTGGCAACCATTGGCTCGATCAAGGAAGAAATTATGCCTGCGGATGAAGTGGCCTTTTATGCCGTTCGTTATATGGCCGAGGCATACCCGGGAGTGCTGTCCGAGCGTTATGGCATCGGGGAGCTGCCTGCGGACCTGTCCGAGGCCGAAACCGTCATTGAAGTGATGGAGAACATCGGCCGCAAGCGGGGCTGTGTGGCCTCCGGAGGCCGTGTGGATCTGGGCAAGGCGTCCACGCTGATCCTTCGTGAGCTGCGGGCCGGCAAGCTGGGGCGCATCAGCCTGGAACGTCCGGATATGGCGTAGTCTGAAGCATAAGATGTAAATAGAAACCGCTCCTGATGGGGGCGGTTTTTTTGTGTGAGGAATGGTACGATGCTGGCGGACTGTACAGCCCTTATTTGGGATAAATCTGGCTTTTGGCTGACGTAACGGACCGTGGTTCCGCTAAGTGAGCCATTTACCCCTTTTGGGGGGACTTCAAGCGGAAATAAGGTCTTACCGGTCCGTAAGATATGCGGAGGAGGCATTTTGGAGCAAATAGCGGCCTCTCAGTCCGTAATGGATGGATAGAGCAGAGCGTTGACATAGCAGGTATAATAAAAGAAGGAACATCCATTGTTCTCACGCACGGAATTTGTCATGGATAGGGGAATACGGAATGCTGGATTACGAAAAAGAGCTTTGGGCCAACGGCTACAGTCTGATTGCCGGAGTGGACGAGGTGGGACGCGGCTGTCTCTTCGGGGATGTGGTAGCGGCGGCGGTTATTTTGCCCCAGGGATTGGTGATTGAAGGGGTTAACGATTCCAAGAAGCTTTCGGAGAAACGCCGGGAGGCATTATACGATATCATCTTCGAGCAAGCCCTCGCCATCGGCATCGGGTATGCGGATGCGGAAACAGTAGACAGGATCAACATCAAGCAGGCAGCCCGCCTGGCGATGAAGCAGGCCTTGGACAAGCTGGAGATAAAGCCGGACCATCTATTGGTGGATGCGGAAAAGGTGGATGTGCCGCTGCCGCAGCTGGCGATTATCCATGGAGACGCACTGAGCCAATCCATCGCCGCGGCTTCCATTATTGCCAAGGTAACCCGGGACCGGATGTGTCTTCATTGGGACCTGGATTATCCGGAATACGGGCTTGCCATACATAAGGGATACGCAACCAAGCAGCACCGGGAGGCTCTGGAGGCCCATGGCCCCTCCCCCTTGCATAGAAGAAGCTTTCTCGGTAAAATCCTGGCTCAGCAGCAGGAGCTGTTCTGAGTGTCGGATTCTGCCTGCGGCTCATCAGGAAAAGGGATTCTGCCGATAAAGTAGTACCAGATAAATCATAGAGCCGGTGATGCCAAAGAATCATCGGTTGCCAATAAATCCCGGAAGACAGCGGAGTAAGGAGGGGAAAGCCATGAATATCAGCCAATTGCTCCGCAGTGTGATTGGAGATATGCAGGTATCCGATGCCCGAACCTTGGAGCTTAAGGTGGGGCAGATCGTGCGGGGAGTCGTGCTTCAGATGCTCTCCGAGCAGGATGCGTTGATGAATATCGGCGGCGCCCAGGTCCAGGCCCATCTGGAGGCGCCTCTGGCCAAGGGGCAGTCGGCGCTGCTTCAGGTTCAGCCTGAGTCCATGGCCGGGAAGGTTGTGCTGAAGCCTGTGGAGGTATCCCAGGTGCAGATTCCGGAGCCCTCTTTGGCAGAGCTATTGAAAAGCTTCGACTTGAAGGATACTCCCGGCAACCGCAGGGCGCTTCAGGACCTGCATCAAGCCAAGCTGCCCCTTACCCGGGAAAATGTTCAGAGCTACGCCGAAATGGCTGCCAGCCAGCCTGAAGGTGCAGCAGACGGTGAATGGCGGCAATCGGCACTGCTGGCCATGAAGCGTGGCCTGCCCCTGACTCAGGAGACCGTGGCTTCCCTGCACCGGACAGTTTTTGGAGGTGGGGTAGGACGGACTATCGAGAATTTGGGCAGCCAGCTTGCCGGCTTCTTGGCCAATGATGCTCCGGATGCCGCTATCAGTCCGCCTACCCGGCAGTTGATGGCGCAGGTGAAGCAGGCGCTGGAGGCCCTGCCTGCCATGCCGCAGACAGCTGACGCGGACGCTGGCGCTGCCACTGCGGCGGGGCCGCGCACAGCGGGCGAAGCCGCCCA
>JAEWAA010000299.1 GCA_023391955.1 Bacillota bacterium
GGTATGGGGAACGCCGGAGGAGCGTCCTGCCCGGACGGTGCAGGTGGAGCTGGCTTTTGGTGAGCACAGGCTGTATTTTATCGGGCTGCGGCTGGGTTACCTGCATCTCTATCAGGAGGAGGAAGCAGCACGGCTGCTGCAGAAGCTGGGGCCGGAGCCCTTTGATCCGGCGTTTACGGAACGGGATTTCCTAAGTCTTCTCGGCAAAAAGCGGGGGTATCTGAAAACCGCTCTTGTGGACCAATCTGTGCTGTCGGGAATCGGGAACTGCTATTCGGATGAAATCTGCTTCACTGCGGGGATTCTGCCCCAGCGCAGGCTGGAGAGCCTCGCGGAGGAGGAGCTGGCCCGGCTGTTCCATGCCATGCGGTCCACCTTGTCCGAAGCCGCCTCCCACGGCGGGTATATGGATGTTCCGTTATTTCAAGGCGATACGCTGACCGGCGGTTTCGACCCGATGTGCCGGGTATATGACCGGGAGAGCGAGCCCTGTGTCCGGTGCGGAACGCTCATTGCCCGGGTGGATTTTGCCTCGAAGAAGTCATTTTCCTGTCCGGGCTGCCAGCATTAACGAAGAAGGGGAGGGGAGCCATGAAGATTGGCTGTCATATCAGTATCCGCCGCGGCTATCTGCAAGCCGCCAAAACTGCTGTCGCCTTGGAGGCGCAGTCCTATCAATATTTCCCCAAGAACCCCCGCAGCCTGGCCCTCAAAAGCTGGGACCGTAAGGATGCCGCCGCATGTGCCGCGTTTTGCCGGGAGTATGGCCTTGTCTCCATCGCACACACTCCGTATCCCGTCAATTTGGCTGTACCGCCCGGGGAGCTCCGCGATTTGACGGTGCGCTCGCTCATTAACGATCTGGAGATTGCCGAGGATTGCGGGAGTCTCGGGATCATCGTCCACTTCGGCAAGGGCAAGCAGATTAACGCGTTACAAGACTACCAAAATATACTACAATGTATAAATGAGGTTTTGGCCCGGTGGGAAGGAAACACATTATTCCTGCTGGAAAATCTGGCGGGTGAAGGCGGCAATATGGGAACAACGCTGGAGGAGCTGTGCCAGATCCGCAGGCTGTCCGATTATCCGGACAAAATCGGTTTTTGTCTGGATACCTGCCACTTGTTCGCCAGCGGGGTTTGGAGACCGGGGCATATGGGGGACTGGACGGCGAAGGGAGAAGCCTTGGGTTATTTCGACGGTCTGAAGGCCATTCACCTTAATGACTCCCGCTATCCCTCCGGCTCGGGCAAGGACAGGCATGCTCCCATCGGGGGCGGACATATCGGGGCGGAGGAGTTCCGGCGGTTTTTCTCGTATTTTGGCCGGATGGATCTCCCTGGTGTATTGGAAACGGAGTCCGGGGCCGACGGCACACACCGGCAGGAGCTGGCCTTGGTTAAGCAGCTGATGATGGAAGGAGATTCGCCATGATCCATGTGTATATGGATGATGCCCGGCCCAGGCCCCAGGGCTTTACACTTGCCCGGACGGGGGAGGAATGCCTGCTTCTTTTGGAGCTGGAAGAGGTAGGGCTGCTGTCCCTGGACCATGATATGGGGTTTGACCAGATGAACGGGCTGGAGCTGGCCAAGGAAATGGTGCGAAGATCTTTGTTTGCCAAGGAGATTTACCTGCATTCCTCCAGCATGGTGGCCCGGTCGCAGATGTTTCAGGCTCTGTATCCTTACAGGCCGGAGGGCACGCGCATCCATACCGGACCGGTGCCGGAGGACGTCCTGCGGCGGATCGCGGGAGAGTGCGGGTAGATGGCCTGCGGCCAGGATCAAGTTTGAGAGGAAATGGCCCTCAATTTGGCTTTGCCAAATTCGAGGGTTCAGATAGAGAGGAGAACAACCATGATCAGGATGGAAGAGATTACATTTATCCGCAATAAACGGACCATTTTGGACAATATCAATCTTGTTATGGAAAAAGGGCAGCATTGGGTCATTCTTGGCCGCAACGGCTCAGGGAAAACCACGCTGCTGGAGCTGATGACGGGCTATCAATTCCCCAGCTCGGGCAAGGTTCAAGTGCTGGGCCACCGCTACGGGCAGGTGGATATCCGGGAGGTCCGCAAGGAAATCGGCTATATCAGCCAATCTCTGATAGAGCGTTTGGCCTTGAAGGACCCGGTATGGGAGGTGGTGGCCACAGGTGAATACGCCTTTCTGCGGTTCTACCAGACCATTGATCCGCCCGTAATCGAAAAGGCGGAGGAGCTCCTCCGGCGGGTGCGGCTGCATCATCTGAAGGACCAGCCCTTCGGTACGCTTTCCCAAGGCGAGCGGAAGAAGGTGGTATTAGCCCGGGCCCTGATGGCTAATCCGGCGCTTCTGGTGATGGATGAGATGTGCTCGGGGCTGGACCTGTACGAGCGGGAGAAGCTGCTGCAAGATATCGGGGAATTGGGAGCGGAGGGGTCATCCTCGCGGATGATGGTCTATGTGACGCATCATTTGGAGGAGATTATCCCGGCCTTCACCCATGTGGCGCTGATCGAAAACGGCCAATTGGTAGCTGCGGGGCCTAAGAAAGAAGTGCTGACGCCTGAGCTGCTGAAACGGGCATATGATCTGGATGTAGATATTGAATGGAGCCATGGGCGTCCATGGGTCAAGGCATTATAATATTTGGGCTTGCAGTAGGCATTGGCCGGCTGCAGGCTTTTTATTTGGTTTATAATTAACGTAATTAAATATACATAACATTAATCAATCAAAGTAGTGGCGTGCAAAGGGTGATAATCGGAAGAAGATGGAGTAGCGCGGTTGTTTGGTTGGTGGAGTGTGGTGCAGTGTAGAAATTTGGTCAGTGGCTGATGGTGCATTAAGGCTAATTAGCGGAGTATGGTGCGACGTAGGGATTTGATTTGTTGAAATGACGGAGCGGGAGGGGGATAGAAGGTGGCGCAGCAGCTGTAACGGAACTGAGAGGCTCTTAGAAGCAAAAATAAACGAAATTCCCATGGTAACGGAACTATACGACCGTTAGAGTTACATTTAAGGGAAAAACAGCTGCCAATCGTCCTCTAAGAGCTTCTGAGTTCCGTTAGATTGCTGGAGAAGCTGAATTTAGCGGCTAAGAGTCGCTGAATTCCGATAGGAATGTTCGAACATTGCCCTCAAACCACCACTTCCCCAATCATTCGTACTCCCGCTTTTTCCAGCCTTCGGTTTACCGCTCTTCGTAAATTCCCGTTGCCAATTTGCTCCAAGGGAGGCTATAATCAGGACCATTACCATTTTTACAAGGGGTGGGACTGTGAAGGAAACCTCCGGATTTGTGCAGGCCGGCAGACTGCTGGAGAACCGCTACCGGATACTTGGGCTGCTGGGCCAAGGCGGCATGGGGCGGGTCTATCTGGCTGAAGACGAGCGGCTGCCCGGCAAAAAATGGGCCATCAAGGAGCTGAGACCGGGTCCGGCCCAACGGGAGCTTTTGGCCAAGGAAGCCCGGATGCTGGCGGAATGCAGCCATCCCGGTTTGGCTGCCGTTACGGATTTTATCCCGGCCAATGCCCAGGGTGTCTGCTATCTGGTCATGGAATTTATCCAGGGTCAAACGCTGCTCCAGCTTCTGCGGGAGAAGGGGCCATTAAGCTGGGCACAAACGGCGGGCATCGGCATGGAGTTATGCCAGGTGCTGGCCTATTTGCATGAGGAGCGGCCGGTTCCCATTATCCACCGGGACCTGAAGCCTTCCAACGTGATGCTGGACGGGAATGGGCGGGTGCGGCTCATCGATTTTGGCACAGCCCGGCATTACAGCCAAGGAGCGGAGGCGGATACCGTTCGCTTGGGGACCCTGGGCTTTGCCTCGCCCGAGCAGCTGGTGGGCCGGCAGACGGACGCCCGCTCCGACCTGTATGCGCTTGGAGCGGTGCTGCATTTTCTGCTGGAGGGGGGAACCGGGCAGCTACGGGACGGAATCCGGGGTGAACTCCCGGATGAGGTGCCGCCACAGGCTAAGGCGCTTATCGCCAAGCTTCTGGAGGATGAGCCGGCCAAGCGTTTCCAGCGGGCGGGTGAGGTGGAGGCGGCACTGCGCGAGATGCGGACGCCAGGTGCTCCGTTAACAGAGGTAAACCAGCAGCTGGCACAAGGAATGACTGTGGCAAAGACGGTACACCCACCTGTTATGCGGATCGTGGTGGGCGGATTAACCGCCGGCAGCGGTGCTACTTTTGTGGCTATGGCGTTGGCGCGCTGTCTGCATGCCCTGGCCCTGCCCCACACCCTGCTGGAGCTGCCGGGAGCTGCCCCTGACCTGTATCACATTCTGCTGGGAGACCGGCATATGCCCAAGGGATACCGGTACTGGACCGAAGCCGTTTGTTTCGGGCCTGGCAGCGGAGATGAGGGCAAACCATGGACTGCCGGATCTTCGGAATGGGCGCCGCTTGCCCCTGACCGACCCTTGGAGAGGTGGGATTCTGAATGCGCCGGGCAGCTTATGGAGCGGCTTAACCGGCCGGCAGCCATTCTGGATATTGGATCGGCATGGACTAACCCTGCGCATGAAGCAGTATTGGCGCAGGCCAATCTCATCCTTCTGGTCTGCGGTCCGTCTCCCCTGCAGCTGAGCAGAGGAGAAGCCGCGCGGAATTGGAGCCGCCTGGACAAGCTGAAGCAGAAAAACCGCAGGGTGGAGATTGTCGCCAACAAAACAGCCAGCTTCAAGGGCCGGCAGGAATGGCTGGAGTCTTTGCCCGGACGGCCGTTCTGCCAAATCCCCGAAATCCCTTCATCAACGGTGCTGGATGCTCTTTGGCAAGGGAAGCTGCTTGCGGATCAGCCTGCAGTTCAACCGGTGTTAAGCGCGTCATTGTCGCCCATTACCGGGATAATTCTTGACCAATGCGGTCATCCCGGTAACCGGACGTCCCTATGGCGGCGGCTCCGGACGGCGGGTAAGCAGCACCGCTGAGCTCCACCGAACACCTGGAAAAAAAGGGGTTGCATTCCTGTATCTCTGTGCTATATACTCGTAATAACCTGATACATAACGAGATGCGGAAGCACCGCTGGCGTTTGGTTTTTTGCGCCGGCAGTGCTTTTTTTGTGCTGTCCGGACAAGTTTTCACGGGAGGTGTAGCATTTGAAAAAATGTGCCGTGGGCCTTCTGTCGCTGGACAAGGAATACACGGAACGGCTGCTTGCCTATGTGCGGATGTCCGAATACAGGACGCTTGTGCATATGGTCTGGTACACAAGTGTGGACTATTGCCGGAGAATGCTGGCCGATAAGGACAAGCCGGAGGTGCTGCTCCTGGACACAGGCAACCCTGCAGCCGGCTGGCAGGCGCTCCTGCAGCAAGAGGAATGCCCCATCGCGCTGCTGGGGGAGGAGGAAGCCTCTACCGGGTCCCAGGCTGCGGCCATGCTGGACAAGTATCAGCCTCTTAACCGACTGCTGGATGCCATCCTCCACTTGGCGGACAAACAATCCGGCGCCAGAGGGCGAAGGGAGCCTGGTGGTGAGGACGCCTTTGTTCTGGGCGTATTTTCTTCCACAGGGGGAGCGGGCAAAACAGTGTTTGCTTACACAGCGGCAGGATTGCTCAGCCGGATGGGTTTTAATCCCATGGTGTTGAGCCTGGAAAGTATCCCTTCCCTGTGCTGGAGAGTCCCAGGCAACGAGGACCGCTTTGGGAAGGTGATGTACCGGGAGGCGGGCGGAACTGAGGAGGGGGGGCACGGTTTGGGACCGGAGCTGGCGGAGGATGCGGGACGCCGGG
>JAEWAA010000334.1 GCA_023391955.1 Bacillota bacterium
TTCATCGATATACTTATTGGTCCGGCTGACCAGGCTGCCGATAGCTGTCAAGGCCACGGAGAACTCCATTTTCTCGAGAGCCTCCTCCGCCTTGGTGACTGCGTTGGCAGCTGCTTCCTTCAGCGCGCTGTCGAAGGGAGTTTGTCCGTCTTGGGGAGATGGCAGCACCCCGCCGAAATACTTCTCCATCATGGCGACGGTATGGTTCAGCAGGTTGCCCAGGTCGTTGGCCAGATCGGAATTGACCCGCTCCACGAAGCTTTCCGGGGTGAAGGTGCCGTCGGAGCCGAAGGGGACCTCACGCAGCAGGTAATAGCGTAGCGCATCCAGTCCGTAGCGGTCGATAAGGGTCACCGGGTCCACCACATTGCCCTTGGACTTGGACATCTTGCCGTCCTTCATCAAGAGCCAGCCGTGGCCGAATACCTTCTTGGGCAGGGGCAGCTCCAGCGCCATCAGCATAATGGGCCAGTAGATGGTGTGGAAACGGACAATTTCCTTGCCCACCAGATGCACGTCCGCCGGCCAGAATTTATTGTAGAGGGTTTCGTCTTGGGAGCCGTAGCCCAGGGCGGTGATATAGTTGGACAGGGCATCCACCCATACGTAGATCACGTGTTTGGGGTCGCCTTTGATTTTGATTCCCCAGTCGAAGGTAGTCCGGGACACGGCCAGATCCTCCAGGCCGGGTTTGATAAAGTTGTTGATCATCTCGTTCTTGCGGGATTCCGGCTGGATAAACTCCGGATTTTCCTCATAATACTTCAGGAGCCGGTCTGCGTATTTGCTCATCCGGAAGAAGTAGGATTCCTCCTTCACCAGCTGGACGGGATGGCCGCTGTCGGGGCTTTTGGCGGAGACAATATTGCCCTGCTCATCCTTGACCACATCTGCCAATTGGGTTTCGGTGTAGAAGGTTTCATCGGGAATGCTGTACCAGCCTTCATATTCGCCCAGGTAGATATCCCCCTGCCTCAACAGCCGGTCGAAGATATCGGCGACGGAGGTTTTGTGGCGCTCTTCCGTGGTACGGATAAAATCATCATAGGAAATATCCAGCTTCCGCCACAGCTCCTTGATGCCGGTGACGATGCCGTCCACAAATTCCTGAGGGGTTTTGCCCGCCGCCTTGGCCTTCTCTTCGATCTTCTGGCCGTGCTCGTCAGTCCCGGTGAGGAAACGGGTCTCATAGCCCCGCAGGCGCTTGTAGCGCACCATGGCGTCACCCGCCACCGTAGTGTAGGCGTGCCCGATATGCAGCTTGTCGCTGGGGTAATAAATCGGGGTCGTCAGGTAAAATGTTTTCTTCTCCACAAAAAAGCCTCCTTGTTTGAAATAAAAAAAGCCCCCGTCCGCATTGGGACGAGAGCTGCCTCACGTGGTACCACCCAGATTCCCCCAAACCGTCGAAGGTCCGGGGCTCAAGTCAGTATAGCTTGCCGCACACGGTTATCCCTGCCGGCTCAAGCCTACTGTTCCGCTAACGCCGGAAGCCGCGCCGCCCCCTTACCTGCACGGTGTACCGCGCATGCTCGAAGGCAGTTTCTCCAGGACCATCTTCGAAGGACTCCCCTGCACCGGCTCTCACCTGTCCCGGCTCTCTTGCGGCAGCTTCTGTCCCCTACTTATCCCTTCACAGAAAAAATGCATATGGGTTGACAATATGTTCCTTCAGGATAGCGAAAAAGCGCCCCCCTGTCAAGATTTCCATCTTCCCTTGGGGGGAACGCGGTCGATTCCTCCCGGATGGAAGGGATGGCACTTGCAGATACGCGCAACTGCCAGCACAGTACCTTTAGCGGCGCCGTGGATCTCTATCGCCTCCAGCGCATACTCCGAGCAGGTGGGATAAAACCGGCAGGTGGGCGGCTTCAGCGGGGACAGGAATTTCCGGTAAAATTTCACCGGAGCTTGGGCGATTTTTTTCATCAAGGGATGCTCCCGTATCTGGAAATTGCATTTTCTACATCATGCTCCTTTTCCCGCCGCCAGTCAAATGGTGCTGCCCTCTGACCCGGTGCGGACGGATGGGGCCTTGGCGGGCCTTGGTCTGGCACTGGGGCGGCCCTGGTAGGCCTTGCTCCGGCAATGGGGCTGCCCTGGCGGGCCTTGGTCCAGCCATGCGGGATTCTAACGGCGGTGAGCGCCTCTATTTGCCCAAAAACAGGGGAAAGGAATTTCTAACGGAAGCAGGAGACGTTATATGGTTAAAATCAGGCTTGCGGCGGGCGTTTTGGCCCAAATAGCGTCTCTCACCGCCGTTACAATTTTAGGAGCGGTGTTTTCGCCGAAATAAGGTCTGTCACCGCCGTTAGAAATTCAGCACAAAAAAAAGACCGCCTGAGCGGGCTTCCGGGTAACCGGACTTGCCACTTTGGCGGTTGAGAAGAGGATAACTATGGAAAATGGTGAGACGCGATGGTTGGGTCAAGCATACTGCTGAGTCCGCCGGGATTTCCGCAGCATATGGCGGGTCCGGTGGTCCGGTTCCCGGCTCATAAGCCTTTCTGCAGCAGGTGCATTCTCCACAATTAGGAGGGCATCACCGCAGGCGGTTCATTCAGGACGGCTCCGATATTGACTGATAATGATTCTCAATATCGTTCATTGATATTAAGATACCTTGTTTCCGTGCATCTGTCAATACGAACTGCAAAAAAGTTTTCGAAAGTATGAGTTGCCCTGCTGTTGACCAAACTGGAATCCATCCGGGGTAGCAAGCTGCAACCCGCAATACTCGCGACAGAAACTACCACGAGGAGGAGCCCGTACACCATGAGGTCATGCGTTCAAAAGGCTGCCGGACACGCTATGCTGCGAAAAAGGATGATCAGCCACTTAGGGGACGAACCACGCCGAATTTCCACTTACCGGATGTTCCGGAGTCCGGAATTCCATGAGCTGTGCGATTTTTACATGGAGGGTATCGGTTTCCGCCGCTTTGAGCAGTTTGTGGAATATGCGCTGCGGCTGGAGAAGACCTTCTGACAGGCTCTGCATACGCAACGCCTGCATTAAAGCGCAAAAGCCTGCCCGGCAGCCGGACAGGCTTTTTGTTATGCGTGTGCTCACGATCATACTCTTGGGCGGGCGTCCCATGCTCCGAGAATAGTTAAAACTAGCCGCGGGTAGCCCCGCTTCCCTCTGCAGTCGCCTTGGGCTTGGTGAGGGACAGAAATGCCCTAAGCATGGCGATACGCCAGACGAGAATCATCCCGAAGGCCAGAATAAAGAATATCCCTGCAGACTGGACCACCGTTATGTACCGCTCCACCCAGTCGTGGAGGAGCACCCGGACCAGGAGCATGCCGATAATGATCCACAGGAATGCTTTGGACCGCTTCATATAGACGACTTCATTGCGGATTTCCAGCTGGGTTGTGCGGATCAGCGGAAACGAAAACAATACCGCTCCTACCAAAAAAGCCATACCGGCCCAGGACCAGGGAATCCGGGTGTCCGGTGCGAGAAACATCATAAACCCGGTGGACATGCCTAGCGGCGGGATCATGATCTTGCGCAGATTGGTTGGCCGGTTGGAGGCACGGAGCCGCAGAAAAATAACCATCGTACCGGCCAGTACCGATACCAGCAATGAAGCAACTTGGGCAGTTCCCATAAACAGATCTCCTTGATAGCCAAGATGGATACCGATAGTTCTGTTATACCATATGGGCGGGCTATTGTTAAATTTCCCCTTCATTCAAGCAGCGGCTGTGTGTCTCCCGTCGTCATCAGCTTCCCCGATAGGTGCTGTAGCCTCCGGGCGACACCAGGAGCGGCACATGATAATGCGCCTCCGGGTCCCGGATCTCGAAACGGACCGGGATAACGTCCAGGAAGCCCACTCCGCGGTCGGCGAAATAATCTCCAGCATGAAACCGCAGCTCGTAGGTTCCGGTCTGCAGATAACCCAATAGCATCGGCTCCCCGCACCGTCCGTCTTCATTCAGCCGGACGTCCTTTAAGAGCCGGATGTCCACTGCGGCAGCTCCCATCCCGTCCCCCTCCAGCTCCCACAGCTCCACACGCATGCCGCAGGCAGGTTTGCCCATCGCAGTGTCCAGCACGTGGGTGGACAGCCGGCCGGCTGCCTCCACCAGACCGGCCAGCCGGAATCCGGCAATAATGCCCACTTCCTTCAAAGCCTGCCGGAGCTCCACTTCCCTGGAATTGGCCACCCGCTGGCGCATAAAGGCCATCACCGCCTCCTTGGTCCTGCCTTTCACCGCAATGATAAAAGGAAAGCCGTGCTTTTGACGGTACAACCGGTTCATGGCGTTCATATAGCGGAACTCCCGCTTGGTCAGCCGGTCCAGCCCCGCTCCCGCCTGCTCTCTTGTGGACTCCTCGGTCATAGCGAGCTTGGCGCCCAGGTCCGGATGGGCCCGCAGAAGAGCCAGCTGGCGTTCCTCATCCGCTTGTTCCACCTGCTCCAGCATAACCGCAAACATGCTTTGTACCGCCTGGAAAGGGCGGCTCTCCCATGCCGCTTCCGCGATCCACGGGGAGGACTCGAAGATGGCTCCCACCGCTTCCGCAAAGGCGGCGCGGTCCATTTCATTTAACTCCTGCAACGTATATGAGCGTGTAGAGTTTGACATGTAAGCACCTCCGTTAGTTCTGCCCCTGCTTCGCAGGAGGCCGGATTACAGCCTGCCCAGCAGCCTGGACAATGCCCGGTCCGCCTCCTTCAGCACCACGGGCTTGTCGACGGTGAGCACCGTCTTGCCCTGCATGACAATTTCGCCGTCGATAATCACGGTATCCACATCGCCGCGGGTGGCCGCGTACACCACCCGGGAATACCAATCCGCATCAAAGGAAGGGTACACATGGAAATCCTCCAGGTCCAACAGCTGCAGATCCGCCAGCTTTCCCGGCTCCACACTGCCAATTTCCCCCTCGAGGCCCAGAACCTCCGCCCCGCCCATGGTGGCCATCCGCAGAACGGTTCTGGCGTTCATGACCGTGGGGCCGTGTTGGACCTTCTGGATAAAAGCGGCCAGCCTCATCTCCTGGAACATATCCAGGTTGTTGTTGCAGGGGGCGCCGTCCGCTCCCAGCCCCACATGGATGCCCTCGTGGAGAAGGGCCGGAATCTCCGCCACCCCGGAGGCCAGCTTCAGATTAGAGCCGGGGCAATGGGTGACCTTCACTCCACGGTCCCGGATAATCCGCTTCTCTTCTTCATTTAGCCAAATACTGTGGGCCAGAATCAGATTGGGCCGGGCTAACCCGATATGATCCAGATAAACCACGTTGCGCATACCCCGCTCCGACTCCACAATGGAAATTTCTGTCTGGTTCTCGGAGGCATGTGTGTGTACCTTCACGTTATACTGTGCCGACAGGTCCCGGACCCCGATAAGCAGCTCCTCCGTACAGGATACGACGAACCGCGGGCAAAAGGCGTAGTGAATCCGGCCGTTGGCGGCGCCATGCCATTTCTCCAGGAGCTCCACGCTCTCCCGGAGGGATTCCTCCGTCCGCTCCTGGAGCGGCAGCGGCACCTCCGTGCCGTAATCCATCATCACCTTCCCGGACAAAGCCCGCATGCCGCTTTGGCGGATGGCCTGGAAGGCCGAATCCGTATGATGCACCGTTTCCATATCCAGTATGGTGGTGGTACCGCTCCGGATGAGCTCCCCCAGCCCCAGCATGGCGGAATAATAGACGGAATCCGCATCATGAGCCGCCTCCAAGGGCCAGATCCGCTTGCGCAGCCAGTCGATTAGCTCCAGGTCGTCGGCACGCCCGCGGAAGAGCGTTTGGCATAGATGGATGTGGGTCTGCACAAAACCCGGCAGCAGCACCTTGCCTGAGGCGTCAATGGCCTTATCCGCAGTATCCCCGATATTCGGCTCCACCTTCACGATCCGGTTGTTTTCGATCAGCACGTCCCCTTGCAGAATATCCTCCTGCGGGTTCATAGTCATAATGACGGCATTCCGGATTAACAGCGTTCCCATACAATCATCCCCCTTGATGTCCGCCCTTTTCAGGACCATTCCTATTCCGGACGCCGCCTCAACTTCATGTCAGAATTATTATCATTTTATGTCCTGAACCTGATTGTTGCAACGAAACCGCAGTTTGATGTCAGCTTTTCGGACAAGCCACTGGGAATATTCCACCTGGTATCACAAAAAACCGCTGCCCCGTTTTTGCAAACAGGCAGCGGTTCTATTGTATTGAAAGCTTACGCGCCGAATTCTGCGGAAGCGGTGCTCCCGTTCCCGGCATGGCCCAGCTGGGCGGGATGAATCTCCGGTGTGTCCAAGGGAGCCACCAGATGGGAGGACTCCAGAAAGGAACGCATCAGGCTGCAGGAATGGGCAAACTTCTCCTGTTCCTCCGCATTCAGGTTCAGCTCCACCACCTCCTGGACTCCGTTGGCGGAGATAATGGCCGGCACGCCTACACATACACTGTGCTGCCCGTATTCCCCCTCCAGAATGGCGGACACAGCCATAATCCGGTGGTCATCGTTGAGCACGGACCGGGTGATAAAGGCCAGGGCATTGCCGATGCCGTAGTGGGTGGAGCCCTTGCGCTTATAAATTTCCCAGCCTGCCAGCCGGGTCCGGTCGGCGATATCATCCAGATCCAGATGCCCGAACCGGCTTTGGTTCTGCTCGATCACCTGCCGGATCGGCTTGCCGCCGATGGTGACATGGGACCAGGCGACGAATTGGGATTCCCCGTGCTCCCCCATGACAAAACCCTGGACACTCCGCGGCTCCACGGGAAAAATATCGGACATTATGGTCTTGAGCCGGGAGGAATCAATGGAGGTGCCCGTTCCGATCACATGCTGGCGGGGAAGCCCGGAGAGCCTCCACACCGCATAGGTCACAATATCCACCGGATTGGTAGCCACCACAAAAATCCCGTTAAACCCGCTTTCCATAATAGGTGGAATGATGCTCCTCACCATCTCCAGGGAGGAATCCAGGACATCCAGGCGGCTGCCGGGATTCTTCGGGTTGCCGCCCACTGCGAGGATAATCACATCCATATCGCCGCATTGCTCGTAGTGGCCCGCATATATTTTGGTTCTGGAATGGGTGAAATCCATACAATGCGACAGGTCCAAAGCCTGGGCCAGCGCATTCTCCGGACTCCGGTTGATGAGCATCAGCTCCTCGCATACCGCCTGGTTGATCATGGCGTATGCGCAGCTGGAGCCCACCAGACCGGTTCCCACTATGGCAACCTTACGTGTTTTTCTGCCCATGGCGTCCTTCCTTTCTCTACATGCCGTTGTCTTGTTCTGCTACAGTATATTCGCCGCAAAACTGATGTTACCTATTATAACATGAAAAACCCGTTTCCTCTACGGCCAAAATAACAGAGGTCAATAAAGTACCGCGTAATAAGCAGAAGCCGACGGAAAAGCTCGTCAAGGGGAGCGTAGATGCTGTAACGGAACTCAGAGACACTTAGCCTGAACAATTCGGCAAATTTATAACGTAACGGAACTCAGCGACTCTTACAGCTGCTTTCATCTGCTTGACTCCCTCTATTTTACCGCTAAGAGTCGGATAGTTCCGTAAAAAAACCGCAGAGGGCATTTTCGCTGTCTAAGAGTCGCTCAATTCCGTTAAAATTCACGCCCCCCTCCCGCTGAGGCAAATTGTCCCCGACAGATGCATATATCGGCTCCGGGACATGGAGGATTTGGACATTAAGGGCGGCGTCATCATCGGCTTGCACAGCCGGGTTTGGGTTGTGGAGAGTCTGGCAGTCATTCGCATGACTGTGATGCCGGCGCACCCCAACAAAAAAAATTGAGCAGAAAAGCTTTCTGCCCAATTTTTTATTTGTTCGGGGATTGCCCCCTTTAGGGAATGTCTGAAAACTCGTTTGAGGATCTCTTTTATTGCGGTGTTTTAATCATTAGCTCCAAATCATCGAAGTAAACCTCTCCCGCTGCAGCGCGCTTATACATAAATACGGTGACGGTGGTATTGGTGCTGCCGGTGGTGAAGGTAATCTCACCCTGGGTGTAGTCTGACGCATTCACATAAACCTGACGCTGGTAGCTGCCGTAGTTGCGGACGCCGAACTCCCCGTTGGTGCCTTTGGCCCAGCCCTTCAGCACATAGGTGGTATTGGGCGTAAGTCCGCTGATGTACTGCTCGATGCCTCCATAAGCCGTGGTCAGCCTGGCTGCATAATCACCTGTACGGGCATTGGAATTGACGATCGCGGACTGGGTAAAATGGGTGGGCCAGCCAGTGAAATCTCCCGTCTCAAACCCCGGATTGGCCAGCAGATTGACTGCAGCCACTACCTTGACCGTACAACCTGCGGTTTTAGCGCCATCCGCCGTTGTAGCCGTCACCACAGCCGTTCCCGGTCCTGCTGCCGTCACTACCCCATACACATTCACCGTTACAGAGGTTGGGTTATCGGAGCTCCACAGCACGGTTTTGTTGGAGGCATTGGTTGGAGCCACTGTGGCCGTCAGCGTGAGGCTCTGGCCCTCCTGCAGCAGCAGATTACTTTTGTTCAGCACAACTCCGGTAACCGCAACAGGTGTGGGCGTAGGGGTGGCGGTTGGTGTTGCAGTCGGCGTAGGCGTAGGTGTTGCAGTCGGTGTGGCGGTTGGCGTTGGTGTCGGTGTTGCACTCGGCGTTGGTGTTGGAGTAGCGGTCGGTGTAGCTGTTGGTGTCGGCGTAGGTGTTGGGCTGGAGGGTGGTGTCAGCCCGTCCGTCACAATCCGGAAATAATCGAAGTCTGCCGTCAGACCCGATCCCGCACACACAATCAGGCCGATTTTCAGATTAGACAAGTCTGCCGTTTGGGTGGTCCATACCTGGGTGTAGGTCACCCCGTCCGCCGAATAATAGCCGCTGTACGTATTGCCGAATTTCAGAATCCGCATATAGGAAACCGCCGATTGAATGGTATCAGCGACCTCTACATGCTCCCGCACGGCATTGATTTGTTTGGTGAACTGGAACTGGTTGCCGCTCCCGTAAAGCCGGGTCATACGGAAATAGGTGCTGTCGTCCACATAGGCGATCAGACCGCCCTGGGCCCAACGAGCAGAGGGTTTGCCGCTCATTTTGGTTTCGATCATCCAATTGCCCTCCGGCGCCCCGGTCAGGAGAATATTCCGCGCCGTGGCTCCCCCGTCCACAATGTCCCCCGCCTCGCTGACGATGCGCATGCTGCCCGGATTGGCGGACAAGGACCAGTTGGCGCTGTTTTCCCTGACCCAGCGCCATTGGCTGTTCAGTGCCGCCGCATTAAATTCGTCGCTGGTCCCCACCGTATAGACCGGCCCCGACGGCCCGCCGGGAGCGGCGCTGAATTGAATCAGCTCCAGCGCGTCAAACCAGACTTCTCCGCCGCCTCCGGCTTTATACAGATAGATCGTGGCGCTGTTGGTTTCGCTTCCTGTTGTGAAGGTAAGCTCCTTTTTGGTATAGGCGGAGGAGGATACATGGACGTCCTTGGCGGTGCCGCCGTAGTTCTTCACACCGATCACCGCATCGCCGCCGGTTGTGCTTTTTCCGTAGGCATACAGCTTATAAATGGTGTTGGGATACAGCCCGCTGACCGTCTGCTCCGCTCCGGCATAAGAGCCGGTAAGCTTGGCGGCATAGGTTCCCTCATAAGCATTGGACGCCTCCACGGTGGCCCCGTTATAATGGGTCGGCCAATTGGTGAAGTCCCCGGCTTCGAAGCCCGCATTCTTCAGCAGATTCTCCTCTTGTGGAGGCTGGGGAAGCGGCGGCAGATTGTTGGGATCAAGCCCCGGCCCCTGATAAGCGCCGATATTGGGGGCAGTCCCGGCGGCAACCGGATTGCCGAAGAAGTCCCTGCCGCCGTTGTTCGCAATGATTTTCCCGGCGCCAATGGCAGGCGAGGTATTCAGCAGCTGATACCCGGCCAGCGTATGCTTGCCGATGCCTCCCGAACCGGGAGAAGCCAGCTGCGGCTCCGCGGTTTGCTTGTGGGCGTCTGCCGGTTCGCCTGCAGGATGGTTGCCGTAGAACAGATTATAGTCAAACACATTATTGGTGCTGCCGGCGAAATTATAACCTCCCGAGCCTAGGTTGTAGATCAGGTTATTGTAATAGTACGTATTCTTGGCATAACCGCCCCAATTCAGCACATCCACGACCTTGGCGGTAGAGGACCGGGGCAGATACACCGTGTTGTTATGAATAGTGGTGGTATCCGGCGTACCGCTGAAATTGAACACGGCGCCTCCGTCGTTTTGGCTGATATTGTACCGTATAATGGTGTTCGTGTTGGAGTTGGTAGCCACTGTGCCGTCATTCACCACCAGGAATGCGCCGCCTGCATTGTTATGGCTGTAATTGTACTGGATGATGGTGCCGTCGCTTCGATAGTCCGCATCATACGCCATGGCATCCCCGCCCGGAGCGGTATTGTATACCTCATTGAACTGGATCACGGAATTTTTGTTGGAAAAAACCCATAACGGCACGTGATACCCGCTGGCCCGGAGATGGGTATCGTACACCACATTGTTTTCAATCACCCCGCCCGTAGTATCCAGAATAAACGCGCCGTCGGCGCCAATATCGTAAATGACATTGTCCGCCACCCGGAAGCCGGAAGAATACGCCTTCTGGGCGCCGTAGATGTAGATGCCCACACTGTCTACCGTGTAGATTTTGCTGTTTTTGACCACCACATCGGCCACATGGTAGTCCCAGGCGGTGCCCCAGACAATGATGCCGCCGTTATGGGCATAATCCGTGGACACGTCTCCTTTGACATGATGGATGTCCAGATTCTCAAACACAAAATGGCGGTACACCTTGGGATTGCTCCAGGTGCCGCTGCTGCCGTCCACATGGATGCCCCTGCGGACTCCCTTGGTGGCGGCGTCGTTGGTAATCTCCAGATTCCGGATCTCCCACTGCTCCTGGTTGTAAAAGTAGACGGCAGCGGCTGCACCCGCTCCGGCAATCAGCGGCTTGCGGCCGGAGCCGTACATGTCGATGGTGATGGGCTGGCCTTGCACCCCGGAGCCCTGGGGCGACAGTGTGCCTGTCCATACCCCGTCCGCCTTGAACAAAATAGCGTCACCCGGCTGAAACACAGTGCCATTCACCTTCGCCAGCGTTTGCCACGCCGCTCCTGCCGACGTTCCCGCATGACTGTCATTGCCCCCAACAGCATCCACATAATACACCGACCCTGCCGCCTGCACCTCCGGAGCCGCCGCCCACGGACCTATCCCTGCCACAACCAGCGCCAACACCAGCATCAGCCGCAACCATCCAACCCGCATCAGCTTCATTTCATCAATTCCCTCCCCAGCTTGGAATATGTATCAAGAACGCGGGACTGCCGTTGGCCAAACCAACAGTAACCGCTTTCAAGATCCTGTGTGCAAGACCATCTGCCTCCCGCTTATTTCATCCGGATGCGTTCAAAATCCTGGAAGAGAATCACCTCGGCCTCCGCCGCAAGCTGCTGGATATGTTGCCGATAGAGACTGTCCAGGGACGTTCCCGTTTGCGGCTCTTTCCCGCCATTGCCACCGCCGGAATCCCCTTTTTCCCGCTCCAGTACCTTCACCAGCACCAGCTCGCCCTGCAGCGCTTCATTGAAGACGGGACTTGCTTGTCCCGCCTGAAGCCCTCCGGACAGGAGTGCATACAGCACCGGCTGGGATTTGAAATAAATACCCGCCGTTTCCCCGTTCAGCTCCTCCTCTGTCACCCGGATATCCACCCCTTCCCGGGAGAGCGGGGTATCCCCGGGTTCTCCGGCCGCCTGCTCAAGACGCTGCTTCAGACGGGCTAACGTTTCTTGTTGATTTGCCGATGCCCCGTCTCCTGTAAGCTCTGTACTCCTGTAGGATACAGCCAGCTTCCGGAACCGGACCCCCTCCGTTTCAGGCGGGGCAGGACTTTTCTCCAGCGCCTTCAGCCGCAGCAGTTCCTCCTCGGAAACGCCCAAATCAGCGGCAGCAACCTTTTCCTTCAACGCATTGCGCAGCTTGCTCATATAATAGGGAATGAATACCGTCTCCTCCAAACGAACAGGCCCATACACAGGCTGGCGGGCCTTCACCGCTTCCGCCCGGCGCTTATTCTCCTGGTCCATCTGCTCCAGCAGATCCTCATATGCCACCCCGGAAAGCAGCCCGTGGCGGCTTCCAAGCTCCAGCTCCACCTTGCGTTTGACCAGTTCCTCCATAGCCCTGGCCTTCGCCATCGTCTCCGGATTTTCCCCGCCATAGCTTGTATCCCAGAAGGCCCCCGTCACCTTCGCCTGATAGGTCCGGTGGAAATAATCAATAACCGGAGCACGCTGGTTGTCCAGTTCCCTTCTGAATTCCATGGCGGTGATGCCTATACCGTTTACTTGGGCCATAACCGTGGAAGCTTCA
>JAEWAA010000425.1 GCA_023391955.1 Bacillota bacterium
GGGGTACTGGTCCGCTTTGATGTGATCATCACCGGCGGCGGCATCCTAACCAATATCAGCACTATCACAGCGAACTTCCGTCTGGCGGATCAATCCCTGCAGCGCAGAGAATTCCGGACTCAGCCCCTTACGGTTTCCGTTTTTCCGACAGGCACGGAGCAGTTGGTCAGTATCGAGAAAACTCCCAGTACCTCGGTCACCTCCACCGGCTCCATCTATTCCTACAATATTACAATCCGGAATATTTCCCGGTTAGTCCGGCTGGAGAACGTTATTCTATATGATAGGCTGGATGATGCCCTTCAATTTGTGTCTGGCAGCTTGCGTGTTAACGGCACTCCCCAAATGGACCCCAGAGTCGGTGTGTTTCTTGGGGTTTTGCTGCCCGGAGACGTTAGGAATATTACCTTCTCCGTCCGAGTCCAATTCCACCCCACCAACGATGTTATTCTCAACCGGGCGGCGGCCTTCTTCGAGTTTGCAAGCCAGGGGAGATGCTTCCGCGGAGCAATCATCTCCAGACTGACAACAGTCCGGGTCCCCGCGGAGGAGGGGGAGGAGTAAGCAAGAAGGGAATAAAAAAAGCCGCTGTATGCGGCTCTATCAAAATTTGATATTCATCTTGGCCTTGCTGAATTACCTCAAAAAGAAATAGACCGCCCTCGCCAAAGGTAGCGGTCTATTCTTAAGACAGTTCACCCGAAGCCGACCGCCTTTCAAGCGGTTGCTGCACACTGAGGAGCTGCTCCAACAGCTCCTCTTTATCATTCTACCCACAGTATAGCACAAACAGTATTTCTTAACTTATCCACGTCATTTTTGATTCCTTAATTCCCCACTGCTCATCCTTGACAAAGACACCCGGTTTAGGAGGAACGTTTCTTATACGATTCGTTGATCTCATTGGAGATCTTCACGAAATCGGCATCGGTCTTCAGCTTGTTGACATAATCATCCCAGGCGGTAATCGGCTCCTTGCCCATGATCACCTTTGTCTTCATATCCTGGGTTTTCTTATTCAGCTCAGGCCCAACCTTCAACGAGGTCTCCGAAAAAAGCCCGATGGCATAATCCGGCACACTTACCTTTTCACGCTCATCGATAATCTTCTTGTTGCGCTCCCATACATCCTTCGGAATTCCGGACCGGTAAGCCCTGAAGTATTTATCGTACTTGGCAAAAAGCTGGCCATATGCGGCGATGGACTCCTTGGCTTGCTGCTCCGTGGTTTTGTACACCCCATCCTCCAAGGTAAAATAGGTGCCTTTAATCCCATAATTGCCTAGCTCATGGCCTTCATCGGAGGAACCGAAGTCCAGAAACTCCAGGATCTTCTTCATTTTGGCTTCCGGGACAGACTTCGGAATCATGTACATTCCGAAGGAGCCCATTTCCCGGGCGGTATACCCGTTCAGGGAGGGAAGCGGAAGGTAATCCGCGCCGGGGATGGTTTTACGCAGCGCAGCCGTCGGCTCCCATGCCGCTTCTACCGTATCGGCGAAGGCGCCGGCCTTCCCGGAAATGACCAGATCCTTCGCTTGAGTATGCTTCATAACGGAGAAATCCTCGGGAATCAGCTTCTCCTTATACGCTTTATTCAGCCACAGCAGGGCTTCCCTGGTTTCGGGGGTAAAGTCCACACTGGATAATTTCCCATTCTCCAGCTTCCAGCCGCCGGTGGTCCTGTTGAACACCGCCTGCACCCATCCCAAATAACCCATGTTGTCAATATTCACATAACCGGATAAGCCCATGGTGTCTGCTTTGCCATTGCCGTCCGGGTCTTTTTCTGTAAAGGCTTTCATGACCGTGTACAGCTCATCCATATTCGTCGGAGCCTTCAAACCAAGCTTATCCAGCCAATCCTTGCGGAGATAAGGAAAGAGTCCTCCCTCCACCGGACGGACCCGGGGAACACCGTAATTTTTCCCGTCCGCCTGACGCAGATTGTTCCAGGTATCCTTCGGATATTTGGCTAAATTGGGATAGTCCTTATAGATAGCGGTGAAATCCCAAAAGGCGCCTTGGGCCGTCATGGTCCGGACCTGCGGATGGAAGGTATCCAGAATGAGCATCATGTCGGGAATATCCCCGGAGGCCAAGGTGACATTGGCTTTATCGTTATAGTTATTCGGAGAAACCCAGGTGATTTTCAGCTTGGTATTCGTCCGCTTCTCGATCTCCTTCAGCACTGCATTGTCATCCCCGGGAGGCTCCGGCGTGTAGTAGGTGGTCATGATACTGATTTCTGTCGGCTTCCCGGGTGCCTTGCTGGCTTGCGCGGTTTGCTGTGCTGACGTGCCGGATGCAGCTGGATTTTCTGACCCGCTGTCACTGCCGCAGGCTGAAAGCACAGCTCCCAGCGCTAAGGTTCCTGTCAGCATAACGGACAGCTTCCTTTGAACGTTCATTCTTTCGTCCTCCCCCATAAGTCCGGTAATGGTTTGTGGCTGCTTCCGCCACGTCCACAATGTAAGCCCGCTGGTTATTTCCGGCAATCATAACTTTTTGCACCGGTCCGACCATGCGCATACGGCTCTTTGCAAGAATATTATTATGGGCGGAAATTCACACTCAGGTGTGTTGCTCTCTATACTGGCCGGGGGTCACCCCCGTGCTTTTCTTGAACTGGCGGATCAAATAAGAGGGCTGATACCCTACCCGGTCCGCAATCTCGTGAATGCGGAGGTCCGTCTCCAGAAGCAGCTTCTTGGCCTGCTCCAGCTTCAAGTCCGTCACATAATCGATAAAGTTGGCGCCGACGACCTGTTTGAAAGCACGGCTCAGGGTATACGGTGTTGTTCCCGCCTTCTCCGCGCACAGCTCCAGGGAAATATCCTTGGAGGGGCCGGCATTCAAAAACGTGATTACACCATCCACCAGCTGCTTCAAATGGATATCCCGGTCCTTCATCATCCGTTCGCAGTGGGGGCGGATGATATGTTCTTTTAAGAGGAGGGGAAATTTAATCGTATCCTTGGTATTGGACAGCAGCCCGAAGGCGCTTGTGCCGTTCTCCAAGGTTCTGGGGTTATATCCGGATTCCATGATGGTATGGTGAATGCTCCCGAGAAATTGGTGCATGCCATCCCGTACACCCTGTTCATTGTCGGAGCACCGGAGCAATTCCGCGTAGAACCGGTCCGTCAGCTCCATGGATTCCTGAAGCACTCCCATCCGTATGGCTTGAAGAGCTTCTTTTTCCACGTCAAAAGGATATTGGAATTCCGCTTCCTTACGCGGCAGCAGCTCCTCCATGTCGAGGATCTGATTGGGCTTGTGGAGATCCCGGTACTGCAGGGATTGTTTAGCGGACAGGTAGGCATGATGCAATTCCTTCACGGACCGGGTCCGCTTGCCAACCGTAGCGGTAACATGCAGCTTCAGCAGCGCTCCCAGCCCATTGACACACTCATTAATAACAGACAGGAACTCGCTTTTTATTTTTTCCGGGGGGATGGATAAGCGGTAAGCAAACAATATCCCCACCGTCATGTCGTGGAAATTCACCACCCCGATACGCCCTTGGCACCGGGCCGTCATCTCTTCCACAATATTCAGGGCGGCAAAAGCCGCCAGAGGTTCGTCCCCTTCCGTAAAGCTGCTGATATTCTGGCTGAATCCCCGGATCTGGATCACCGCCAGCAAAAATTGGCACTCCGCACAATCCCACTCGAAATGCTCCATCCTTCTATGAATGTCATCCTCCGTAAAGTGAATCAAATGGCCTTGAAGCAGCTGCAGCAGGAACGCTTCCTTCAATGCAGGGAGGTTCCGTTCCAATTTCTCCTGAAGTACCTGGCTTTCCCGGCTCAAATACCGCCAATGATGTTCAATGGCACCGATCTCATCACGTGCTTCATCTGCCCCCGCAGCCATATCCTTCATGGAGATTAACCGGAGCAGCCGGCGGATGGGCAGATACAGCCGGTACGAAGCCAGCCA
>JAEWAA010000437.1 GCA_023391955.1 Bacillota bacterium
AAATTACACTGTATGGAATGCCGCGGATGTTGCCATATTAACAAGACCCCAATACCAGGAAAGGATGCTGGTCTTGTGAACCTATGGAGTCATTCCGCGCTGGCCGCCGCCGTCAGTATCAGCTTGGGTATACTGCCCGTGTTCGGGGATAAGCTTGAGGCCCCCCGCCATGACAGGCGTTACTACGAATCTACGGGGGAGGTCATCTGGGAGGTGCCCACGGAGCAGAAGATTGTGGCGCTGACCTTCGATGACGGGCCGGACCCGGACAACACTGCCCTCATACTGGATCTGCTGAAGCAGCACAACGCCAAAGCCACCTTTTTTGCCATCGGCGAAAAGGTCAGCCGCAACCCCGAGCTGGCTAAGCGGGAAGCGGAGGAGGGGCATGAGCTGGCAAACCACACGTATCATCACCTGTTTCTGAACAACCGCTCCTTTGGCAAGCTGGAAAAGGAGATTGTGGAAACGGAGAGGGTGATCCGGGAGGCCACAGGCCAAAAGCCCACTCTGTTCCGCCCGCCGGGAGGCATTTATAACGACCGCCTGATCGCTCTGGCGCGGCAGCACGGATATGTGGTGGTGCTGTGGTCCTGGCAGCAGGACACCAGGGACTGGAGCCGCCCCGGTGTGGGGAAAATCGTCAGCCGGGTTCTGGACCATCTGGAGAACGGCAACATCATTCTCCTGCATGAATATGTGGAGGGCGGGTCACAAACGGTAGAAGCCCTCAAAACCATCCTGCCCGAGCTGAACAAACGGGGCTACCGGATGGTGACCGTTTCCGAGCTGGTGAAGTACAAGCTGGCCAATCCCATGCTCCGGGACAGCACTCCTTGATTTTTTTGCCGAAACGGATATATCCTCAAAAAAAGCTGCACCCACTCCCTTTACGAAGGGCGGATGCAGCTGTTTCATGTTGTTATGCGGCCTGGACCGAGGAGGCCATGTTTTTACAAGCGTTTCACAGAATCCCGCACCACCAGGGAAGGAACGATCCGCTCCCCCTGGGAGGGACCTCCATTCAACAGATTGGCCAGCAGCTCCACCGCCCGGGCACCGATCCGCGCATTGTTATGGCAGACTGTGGTCAAAGGAGGGTTCATATATGCTGCAAAAAAAGCGCCGTCATAACCCATCACCGACACATCCTCGGGAACCCGGAGGCCTTCCTTAGCCAGGGCGGTAATGGCGCCCATCGCCATCAGATCATTGGCGCAGCAGACGGCGGTGATTTCCGGGCAGTCACGTAGAAGCCTCATAACAGCCTGTCCTCCACTGGCTCCGCTGAAATCCCCTTGTGCCATCAACAGCATCGTGGTGGAAGGTTCAGCCCCGTTTGCCATCGCGTCCCGGAAGCCCTCCACCCTTTCTTGGCACATGGATAAACCGGGCGGACCGTCAATATAGCCAATGATCCGGTGGCCGTACTCCGTCAGCAATTGGCCGGCAAGCCGTCCCCCTTCCCGGTCGTCGGAGCGCACCTGTGAGCATTGCGGGCTTAGGGCATCGCTGAGAGTGACGCTGGGAAGCTTCAGCTTCAGCGCCTCCTTCATCAACGGATGGCCCTTCCAGAAGGGGGGCATAAAAACCCCGCCCTCCAAATTCCGCTGCTGCACCCATTCCTTCAGACTGCCAGCCCTGTACCGGTTATGGGGCACCGGAAAAATCACCGCATCCTTGCCCAGCTCCCGCAACGCCTTGTTTATGGGCGGAAAGAATTCATGATGCTCCGGGGTGGCCTCCACCTCAAACTCGGGCATAAAAATGCCGATTAATCCGCTTTTTTTGCCCACTAGCTGCTTAGCTCCCAGATTGGGCACATAACCCAACTCTGCAGCTTTCTTCTCCACCAGGGAAATGGTATCAGGATGAACGCCATAGCTGTGATTCAATGCCCGGGAGACCGTGCTGAACCCAATACCCAACTCCCGGGCAATATCCTTAATGGTCGCCCGCATGAAAAATCTCCCTTCAACACAACAGTATTCACTTATTATCCGCCAACAGCTTACCGGCTTCAAGTTTTGTTAACGGTTTGTCCCCGGCCGGCCGGATGCCTTTTGTCTCAAGGTCCTTCAGCTGTTTCTTCGTGGCAGGTACCTGACGAACCAATGCATCGAAATTATCATGGGCCAGCTTTTGTATCACTTGCGGCTCATCCTTCAGCAGATCAAGCACACGGTACATAGCCTCGATAGCCGTCGTTTCTCCAAATGGCAGCCCGTACCCTGAATCTGTGCTCAGGAGTACCCTGTCCGGAAATTTGCGGATAAGCGGCAGGAAATCTTCAAGCTTATTGCCGCTTTCGGGATTGAAGGCTGTAAAGCCCGCGAAAAAATCGGCATAAAGATTGGTATGCTTCTCCATCAGGCTCTCAATGGCTTCGGGGGAGTTATACGCATTGATGTGTCCAAAAATAAAAGCTGTGTCCGGGTATAGCCGCAGCGCCTCCTCCAGCTTCTCTACCGGGCGTCCGCTGGTGGGATCAATATGCAGAAGAATGGGCGCCCGGTACTCCGCGCATAAAGCATAAATTTGCGGCAGGTAACCGTCCATGGGATGGTCAGCCTTCCAGAGCACCTTGGATACCACAGGCGAATAGGTGGACGCGGCCGCAATTTCACCCAGCCCCATGTAACCCTTTTCCAAGTTATCCCTTACAGTATTCAAGCTATCTGGGCTGTGCAGATCGAAGCCGGAGAAGAACGGAATAATCTGCTCCGGATGGGCTTGATATGCCTCCCAGGCAACCGCATCCGTCCGTACGGCACTGGGCTCCGACACATCTCCAAAAAGGACAACCCGGCTCACCTTCAGACGCTGCCAGACGCTAAGCATCGATTCGTACGATCCGTTGGCACCATGATTATGCACATCCGTAAGCCCAAAACTGCCGTATTCCTCTACCAATTGGCTTAACGACTTCTTTCCAGTTGAAGGACTCACTGCTGCAGCTCCGTTTCCTGTTGTGGGGTGTATTGAAGCGGCAATCCCATTATCCGCGGGTATATTCCATCCCCCGGTTTTCTCCGCCAGCCATAATCCAACGCCTGTCAGAATAAGCAGCAGAGCCAATACGGTCAGAATCCGGCCTTTTGCAGAACCAAGCATATTCTCATCCCATCTCTCTCTTTGGAATAGGAAACGTTTCCTACAATCTCAACATCATTATATCCCTTTTCCAAAGAAGGTCAACAAAAATTTAGGAAACGTTTCCGATACAATGGCGTTCATTTGTAAGCAGACGCGACAGCTCTTAACGTTGAAGAGTATACTATTGGAAAAGCCCCTGCCGGAGATGCTGCCAATATGCGCGGGCATCAAGCGAATGGCAAAAGTAGTCCAGTGGCATCCTGAGTTAATGGATATTGACGCTTCCCGGCGTTTGTTCGCCCTGCTGGTGGACAGCTGCCGGCATAGCGGGCATGGGCTTATCATATGATTCCCTTATAAGGGAGAGTGAACGGAAATGTCCCACACTGCCATGAGCTTCAAGGCCTTTGCGGTAGCCAATGAAATCGATCTGAACAAAATCGCCAATGACTGCGGTATTCCCAAAAAATACACCTGGGAGGAGCCCCTGATTCTGAAGGGGGAAATCCTGGGGCGGATTCTCGGAACGGACAGCGGCTCCGACAGACAGGTTATGGTCTTTTCCTTCGGCAGCATCGTGTTTATTAACCAAACCAAACAAGAGGAGATTTCGACCTTCCTCCGTTATGTGCAGCGCTTCGAGGCAGATGTGAATACGGTAGCCCCTGAACGGTACTCGGATGATTACAGCCTCCATATCGGAGGCACGGATTCCTTGGTGCTCACGGATGAGTTCGTGATGGTTCCGGAATACGCCATGTTTTACCCGGAGCTCATCTCTACCGTAATTGCCAAATCCGTCGCCCTGGAAAAAACGGAAGAGGAGCTGGGCCGCATTCTGGATCGGCTGGAGGTCATGATTGACCGGCTGGAGAAGGGGAAGCTGCGTGTCAGCGACAAGGAGTTGGCCCGGACCACGGCGCGAATCGTCCGGCATGAGTACAATACCATTGCCTACATCATGATTTTGGACAAGCCGGATATCACCTGGACCAGCAGCGAGGCGGCGGAGTTCTATGACCGGATGTCCGAATTCTTCGAGCTGAACGACCGTTATTCCATCCTGAAGAACAAAACGGAAATCCTCTCCAACATGATGGAGGGCTTTTCGGCCATCAGCCATTCCATCCGGGGGATGTTCGTCGAGTGGGTGATCGTGCTGTTGATTGTAGCGGAAGTGATCCTCATGTGCGTGGAAATTGTGAAGTAGGTGGGACCGATGGAACGGATCTATGTGCGGAGTCTGAAAATATGCCAGACCATTCCCCTCGACCGGCTGGCGGCCTTCTTCGGAGGCGGCTGGCCCAGCGCGTGGCGGGATTATATCACCCTGCAGCCCTTCCATCTGGAGGCTGTGCTGAAGAAGCCCTGCCCCGGCCGGATGGTGTTTGTGTTCAGCTTCGGCTGCATCGTGTTTGTCCAATTGGAGGAAGAGGAGATTCAGACCTTCTTATCCTTTATGGCCGGGCTGGTGGATGAGGTGGACTATGAGATGGCCGCCCAGTTTTCCGAAAGCCTTATTATCCGCTTGGACGAAACGGGACGGATTATGCCGGTAGCGGAGGATCCCCGCAGCTTCCTGTGGGAGGAAACCACCGCCCAGGTGATTGCCCTGATTCTGGCCAAGTCCTCCGCATTGGCTAAAATTGAAGCGGATGTAGGGCAGAATGTGGACGAGTCCGGCGCGTATATCGATTATCTGTGGCGCGGCCGGCTGCGGATGAACAAAAAGGGGCTCACGGTGATGATCTCCAAGTTTCTCAAATTTGAATTGGAGAGCATCCGGGCGGTTCATATCTTTGACCGGTCAGCCGCCGAAACCAGCCTGGAGGCCCGGGGATTATACGATCTGCTGGCGGAGCATTATGAGCTGAACGACCGTTTCCTGGCGCTGCAAAGCAAAACCGGCAGCCTGCGCGCCGCCATGCGGGCGTATAATTCCCTAAGCTACCGCAAAAGCGAAAACCGCCTTTATTGGTTTGAAGTATTCCTCCTGGCGCTGTTTCCGCTGGCCAGTATCCTGCGGCTGTTTTTCACCTTTTAGGAGCGGACTGCAACGGACCTAAGCGGACCAGATCCCGGCAAAATAGGTAAATGAACAAGCACCGTTTGCCCTCCCGGCATATATCGGTAGTGTAATCCAATATCCGATAAGGGAGTGAATGCTATGTCCTGCCCCAAATGTCCGGCAAGCCAAGTAGTTGATCCGCCTCAGGTGGTCTACCGGGATATTTACCTGCCTCAAGTGGTGGAGGTCATCCATCCCATTGAGATCGTCAACCGGTACCACTGCGTGCCTGTGCCGAAGCACTGCTACACGGTAACTGTGCGGGACGAATTCTGTCCTCCCGCCATCGGCGATGTTGCCGAGGTCAGCCAGGTCCGGAACGCCAAACGGCGCAGAAAAAAATAAGCAGTCGATCAAAAACCCGGGCTCTATGGTCTATGGAGTCCGGGCTTTTTTCGTTGGATAATGTCCTTATGAAACTCAGCTTCCAAAGATACGCAAAATCAGAAAAAATTTATTTTTACCCTCATCCTGCCCTGGTGTATGATGGTGCTTTAGAGAAGCGGTGCAGCCCGTTTTAAAGGAAAGGGAGTTCCAAACATGCAGCTGATCCACTACATCAAAAGCCCCCATCAGGAGCTGTCCGTCTACGAAACCTTCCGTCTTTACGGGGAAAACGGCCGCTTCCGGCTGCTCCAATTCTCGGAAGCCGCCGTACAAGGAGCCATGGACCTGGACCGGCCGGAGCGGGTCCTGTTTGAATATCCCCAGGCGATGATTCATCTGATGAAGCACCACCAGCCCGACTTCACCCGCGCCTTCATGATTGGGCTTGGGATCGGGACTATCCCCCGCCACTTCCCTGCCGGCACCTTCCGGGTGGCCGAACTGGACGAAGAGGTGATCCGGATCAGCCGGGAATACTTCGGTTATACGGAGGACAATGTGGCAGCGGGGGACGGCAGGCACCTTTTGCTGGCCGAATCAGACGCTTCCTTGGATTTTATCCTGGTGGATGCCTTCAACCCGGCGGGAACACCGCGGCATCTGACCTCGCTGGAGTTTTTCCGGCTGGCCGAACCCAAGCTTGCTGCGGGAGGGGCGGTCATCCTGAACCTGGCCGGCAAGGAATCCAACGACCGCCATATCAATGCCATCCATACCACGTTAACCCGCGTCTTCAAGCACACCGCCGCGTACGTGCTGCCGTCCTCCGGCAGACAATGCAATATCATTCTGGCCGCCAGTCAAAGGCCGGTAAGTGGCCGCATCAGTCAAATGGCAGGCTTCCGCGAAGCCGTCCTGGAGGAGGGGCATAACGTCCGGGACCCGCGTTCGTGGAGAGATTAGAGGCTTTCAGGACAGGCCTTAACCTTTATTTTCTAAAAAAAGCTCATAAAAATCTCCATATCGTGGAATGGTAATGAAGTGACTTTATGCCATTCTTGTTGTTGGAGGTTTTGTATGGGTTGGAATGAGGATAAGCTAAGGGATCATGCACATAAGCTTGCACTTGAGCACGACCCGCACGAACGCCGCCTTTCGCCGAAGACCTTGTGGAGGCAATTGGAAGGAGACATCGGGGAGCTGAGGACCTTTGTCAGGGAGCTTCAAGAGAACCAAGGCGCCTGCGGACAGCCAGCCG
>JAEWAA010000456.1 GCA_023391955.1 Bacillota bacterium
GATAAGCGCATTGTATACATAAGCATTTCTTCCGAATTGTCGTCCACGTACCAGAATGCGGTCATTGCCAGCCGGGAATTCCCCGAAGGCACCATTGAAGTGGTGGACTCCCGCAATTTGTCCACCGGCATCGGGGTGACGGTGATGAAGGCCGTGGACTACGTCAAGGCCGGAATGGATGATCTGTCGGAGCTGGCTAACCGGCTCCGGGACGATACGGCGCTGGTAGAGTCCGAGTTTGTCATCGACACCCTGGATTACCTGCACAAAGGAGGACGCTGCAGCGGCACTCAGCTGGTAATCGGCAGCCTTTTGCGGATTCATCCGGTGATCAAGGTGGTGAACGGCTCCATGATCGTTGCGGAGAAGCTGCGCGGGAAGATGGACAAGGTGGTGCAAAGCCTGCTTGACCGGGCTCTCAGCCACAGGGAAACCATCGATCCCAAACGGATTTTCATCACCCATTCCTTGGCTGCGGATAATGCGGCGTGGGTTAAGGGTGAACTGGAAAAGCAGTTCCCCGGCAGCGAGGTCATTGTCACCAATGCGGGCTGCGTCATTTCCAGCCATTGCGGTCCCGGCACCGTAGGCATTTTGTTCGCTAGACGCCAGGCGTAACCGGTTTGCTTCACACGAAACCCGCCCTTCCCATAAGAGGGGCGGGTTTTGTGCATTTTCCCGGGGGCGACACCGCAGACCTAACGGAAGTGAGAGCCTTTATTTGGCCGAAAAAGGGCGCTTGGGATTCCTAACGGAAGCCAGCGCCCTTATTTGTGCTCCAATCGGCCCAAATCGCCTCCTAATCCTCCAATAGCGGCCGTGGCCGCCGTTAGATTTTATAAAGGGGCATTTTGGAGCAAATAAGGGCTGCTGCTTCCGTTAGCTCACGGCAAAACCAAAGAAAAGCAAATATTTTTCGAAAACTTGTAACCTTATTCCAGTTTTGTACGTCTCATTAAGTGTGGATCATTGCCTGTCCGGGCAGATGACCCGGGAATTTGGAAGAGGGAGAGTATAAGGATGGGGTGGTTGGCGAACCGAAAGCAAGCAAGAACCGGTCTGATCGACGAACCGGAAAGGGAGAACACTACAGAGCCGGACGGGCAAGCCGAAACCGGCCAGAGCAATGACGCTCCCGAGGAGCAGAAGAAAGCCGGCAGGCTGAAGGGGATGGCCTTGAAGCTGCGTCCCGGCAAGGGCAAGCCCCCAACAGGCGACGCCCCTGCGTCGGCGGCCGCTTATGTGCCGGAGCCGCGGGAGGTTGTTGATCCTCTTCTCGTTATCTCGGGAGTGGTAAGGAGCTTCGACGTGGGGAGCAATAAGCTCCAGGTTTTGAAGGGCATCGATATGACCCTGCGGGCCAACAGCCTCATCATGCTGCGGGGGAGATCCGGCTCGGGCAAAACCACCCTGCTGAATTTGATGGGTGGGCTGGACCAGCCGGACGAAGGGGAAATTCTGTTTCAGGGCAAGCCGTTCCATACGTTAAATGATGAGAACCGCACCGAGGCCAGACGCAAGGAGATCGGCTTTATCTTTCAATCCTACGCGCTGCTTCCCCTCCTGTCGGCCTACGAGAATGTGGAGTTGTCGCTGCGCATGGCAGGCATTCCCCGGAGCGGCTGGAAAACCCGGGTGGAGCATTGTCTGGACCTGGTGGGATTGGCCAAACGGATGCATCACCGCCCCTTCGAGCTGTCCGGCGGCGAGCAGCAGCGGGTGGCTATTGCCAAATCCATTGCCCACAGGCCTGTGCTGCTATTGGCGGATGAGCCTACCGCGGAGCTGGATTCCCAGATGGGTGCCCAGATTATGGCGGTTTTCCGGGAGATTATCCGGCAGGAGCAGGTGACCATCTGCATGACGACTCACGATCCAACAATAATGGAGGTTGCGGACCATGTTTACCAAATGGTTGACGGACGGATTCAGAGCTAGCGTCCGCAAGTCGGGTTTAGTTGCGGCGGCCGCGTTGCTGGCGGTCACTGCGTTGTCGGGCTGTGCTCTTTTGCCCAGCGAGGAAGTGGAGGAAGCCCTGCCCACGATCAACCCGCCCAAGCTGTCCAAAAAACCGGAATACACCGTCAAAACTGAAACCCTGACCACGAAGGTGCGGGGCTCCGGCAAGCTGATGTCCTCCCGGGAGGAGGATGTGTATTTTTCGGATGACGGCAAGCGGATTAAGGAAATCTATGTAAAAACCGGCGACCAGGTGGAGGCCGGACAGCTGATTGCGGAGCTGGATGTAGCCACGCTGGAGAGTGACCTGAGGCAAAAGAGGCTGCAGACCCGCAGCGAGGAGCTGAAGATGATCCAGCTGTTGCGGGACGCAGGCACCAAAACCGCCGAGGAGCTGGAGCAGGCGAAGATCGAGTTCGAGCTGAAGCGCAATGAGCTGGTGACGCTGGAGGAATCCATCGCCCGGGCGAAAATCACCGCCCCCATCTCCGGCGAGGTAGTGGGTGTTTATAAGAGCAAGGGGGATAACAGCAAGGCTTACGAGTCCATTGCGACGGTTGCCGATATGTCCCAGCTGACGGTTGTGGCGTCCATCTCCCAGGAGGACCTGAAGAAGGTGGCCCTCGGTATGGAGGTGACGGCGGATATCAATACGGCCGGCCAGCACAAAGGCACTGTCAAGCAGCTGCCCAATCCCAACAAAACCCAGAATCAGAACAACGGCGGCTACTATGGCGGCGGTTATTACAACGGCCAGGAGCGGCAGAAGGAAACCATCGACCAATATCTGGTGGTAGAGCTGGAGAAGATGCCGGAGCAGGTCTCCCGGGGAACCCAGCTTAGTGTGGAAATCGTTGTCCAGAAGAAGGAAAATGCCATCACGATTCCGCCCTCCGCACTGCGGACCATAACCGGGCGCAACTATGTCCAGGTGGTGGATTCGTCGGGAGCCAAGCGGGAGGTTGACGTGGAGCTGGGCCTGCAGACCTCTACCAGCGTGGAGATTCTGAAGGGGCTTCAAGCCGGGCAGAAAGTTGTAGGTCGATAAATGATGGCCATGCTGCATTTTATTATGCGGAAAATGTGGAATACCCGGTGGCTTACGGTCAGCGCCCTGGTGGGGCTGGTTGTGGCGGTGGCTTTTGTCACCAGCATTCCCATGTATTCCGACGGGGCGTTAAAGCGTGTTATCGCCAAGTCCCTGGAGGAGAAAGCCGGCGGTCTGCCCCCAGGCTCCCTGGTGCTGCGTTATCAGGCGGCGGGACAGGACAAGGCGGAATACGCGGACGTGGAAGAGCTTGACCGATACATAAGGGAGGATGTGGCCCAGGATATTGCGCTGCCCCAAGAGGTGTATGCCAGCGTAATGTCCATCCGCAGCGCCCAGGTGACGCCGGTGGACCCGTCCAAAACCGATCCCAGCAAACGCAGGCAAATGACCGTAAGCGCCATGTCCGATCTGGACGCGCGCACTGAGCTGAGCCTTGGCCAAAAGCCCAAGGACACCATCCAGAACGGCGTGATCGAGGCGCTGGTGCTGGAGGAGGCCATGTTCCGCAGTGATCTTCACGTGGGGGACGAATTCACGTACCCCATCTCCGGCGGACAGGGCATTGCTCCGCTGAAGGTCAAGATTACGGGAGCTTTTAAGCCGTTGGATGAGGCAGATCCTTATTGGTTCCAGGGTTTTGAGGGGATGCTGAACACCCTGGTCGTCCCGGAGAGCCTTTTTCGGAGCGAGCTTCTCCAAAAGAAAAAAATCCAGCTTCACCAGGCGAATTGGTTCTATGCCTTCGACATGACCCAGATCAGCACCTCGCAGATTGGTCCTCTGGAGAAGAAGCTGGCCCGTCTGGACGTCACCCTTTACCAGAAGCTGAAGGATACGAAGGTGGACGTCACCTTCACGGATATGTTGCAGGAATTCCGCCGGGACAGCATCCAACTGCAGGTGCTCCTGTTTACACTGGCGGCATCCATGCTGGGAATGGTCATGTATTATATCGTCATGAACGCCCGGCAATCCCTGGAACGTCAGCGCAGCGATATTGCGGTGATCCGCTCCAGAGGGGGCAGCACCAAACAAATATTCATGCTGTATCTGCTGGAAAGCCTGATGCTGGGGCTGGCCGCCCTGATAGCCGGACCGCTTCTGGGCTGGTTCATGGCCAAGAGCATCGGCTCCTCCAACGGGTTCCTGACCTTCGTCAACCGGCAGAACATCCCGGTGGGCTTCCATGGCACCACCATGATGTACGGTCTGGCGGCCGTGCTGCTGGCTATGGGCGCCACTCTGATCCCGGCCATCCAGTATGCCCGCTCCTCCATTGTGGGGCTGAAGCAGGCGCTGGCCCGGGCGGATGCGAAGCCGGTCTGGCAGAAGTGGTTCTTGGATGTGATTCTGCTGGCGCTGTCCGGCTACGGCTGGTATATGTTCCGGGAGCATAAGCTCCTGTCGCAGCAGACGGGTCTTGGTTCAGACCAGCTGCAGGTGCATCCTCTGCTGTTTTTTGTGCCGGCGCTGACCATTTTTGCGCTGGGGCTCCTGTTTTTGAGATTGTTCCCGCTTATTCTAAAGGCTGTCAACGGCATCGGCAAACGGTTCTTTCCCGTTTCCATCTACTTGACGCTGGCGCAGCTGTCGCGCTCCGCCCGATCCTATTACCCGCTGATGCTGCTGCTTACGCTGACGCTGGGTTTGGGGGTATACAATTCCTCGGCGGCCCGCACCATTGACCTCAATTCCACAGAGCGGACGCTGTACCAATACGGTACGGATGTGATCATCAGCACGGCGTGGGAATCCGTATCCGATGATCTGCCTGTTTACAATCCCAATCAAAACCAGGGACAGCAGGGCGGCGGCGCCGGTTCAGGCGGCGGCTCCCAGGGCGGGTCAGGAGGAAGCGGCGGCGGTGGCAGTGGCGGCCAGGGTACTGGCGGAAGCGGCTCCGGCTCGGGTGGTGGCACAGGAGGCGGTACCGGCGGCAACCCGGGCACAGGCAATCCCGGAAGCGGCGGTCCGGAGCTCCCTACCAATATCCGGTATGTGGAGCCTCCATATGAGGTGTTCAAGGAGCTGCCGGGGGTAGAACATACCGCCCGCGTTCTGCAGACCCGGGCCAATCTCAGCGCTTCGGGCAAGTCGCTTGGCGTTGTGAATCTGAATGCCATCGACAACGTGGATTTTGCGGATGTGGCGTGGATGCGGCGGGATTTGTTCCCAGCCCACCCTTACGCCTATCTGAATCTTCTCGGCAGCTACGAGCAAGCAGCTATTATTCCCGATAAATTCGCCGAGAAGAACCAGTTGAAGCCTGGTGACTTGATGAGCCTTTCCGTCAACCAGAAAAGCATGGAGCTGGTGGTGGTGGGTGTGCTGCCCTATTGGCCCAGCCAATACCCGGATGACCGGCCTTTTGTGATTACGAATCTGGATTATATCTATGACCAGGGGGATACCATCCCCTACGATGTGTGGATCAAGATGGAGGAAGGGGCCAAGACGGCTCCGCTGATCGAAAAGCTCCAAGAGGCCAAAATCGACGTGACATCTATCAAGGATGTGCGCAGCGAGCTGGTCCGGGAGAGCAAGCAGCCCACCAGGGGCGGCGTGTTCGGGATTCTCAGCCTGGGCTTCCTGGTATCCGTGCTGGTGTCTTTGATCGGATATCTCCTGTATTGGTTCTTCAACCTCTCCAGTCGGGTGGTGCAGTTCGGTGTGCTGCGGGCCATGGGCCTCAAGAAACGGCAGTTGACGGGCATGCTGCTGCTGGAGCAGCTGTTTACGGCAGGGCTCTCCATCGTGTTGGGCATCGGCATCGGCAAGCTGGCCAGCACCCTGTATCTGCCCTTCCTGCAAACGGCGGATGATGTGAAGAAGCAGGTGCCTCCCTTCCGGGTGGTATTCGAAGGACGGGATACGCTGCAGCTGTATCTGGTTACGGTCGTGATGATGGCGACGGGAGCCGTTCTGCTTCTGCTCCATATCCGCAGGCTGCGGGTTCATCAAGCAGTGAAGCTGGGGGAGGAGCGTTAACCGATGATTCAATGCGAGGGTTTGGTCAAAATTTACAAAACGGAGGATCTGGAGGTTGTGGCGCTCCATGGTCTGAACATCAACGTGCAGCCCGGCGAGCTGATGGCCATCATCGGCAACAGCGGCAGTGGCAAGTCCACGCTGCTGAATATCCTGGGCGGCCTGGACCGTCCCTCCGCAGGCCAGGTGCGTGTAGGCGAATGGAATCTGCTGAAGATTACCGACGAGGAGCTGGTGGAGTACAAACGCCGCACCGTTGGTTTTATCTGGCAGAACAACGGGCGCAACCTGCTGCCGTATCTGTCCGCCCTGGAAAATGTGGAAATGCCCATGATGCTGGGCGGCAAGGTGGACCGCGACTATGCCAAGCAGCTTCTGGAGGCCGTTGGTCTGGGAGCCCGGATGAACAACAAGCTGCATCAGCTCTCAGGCGGCGAGCAGCAGCGGGTGGCCATCGCCATCTCGCTGTGCAACCGGCCCAAGCTGCTGCTGGCGGATGAACCCACCGGCTCCGTAGACACGGAAACCTCGGACATGATTATGTCCATCTTCCGGAGGCTCAACAAGGATACGGGGGTCACCATCGTGATCGTTTCCCATGATATGTCCCTGGCCAGCTCCGTGGATCGGGTGGTCGCCATCCGGGACGGCATGACCAGCACGGAGTTTGTGAAGCGGAACCCGGGTCTGGACGCATCCGTTTCCGGCTTCAAGGGCTCCATCCGGGATGAGCATGAGGAATATGTGGTGATGGACCGGGCGGGGCGGCTTCAGGTGCCCAAGGCATACCTGGAGCAGTTGGGCAT
>JAEWAA010000459.1 GCA_023391955.1 Bacillota bacterium
ATCGACCCCACGGAGCAGCTGGCCGCGGTATGGTTCGTGCCTTTTGTCGATAACAATTGGCGTGCAGAGGCTCTGTTCAATGTGTCCAACATCATCTGGTCGGGCATCATCTGATGAACAGCCTGAAGCATCATTTGCGGGTATGCCAGGCGGTAGCGGATGTGACCTACAAGGAATGGAGTGCTTACCGCACCCATTCCATGGTGTCCATCATCGTCGGCCCGGTTTATTTTATGGTGCAGATGTTTATTTGGACGGCGGTGTATGGAGATCATACCACCTTGGGCGGGATCGATCTGCCGCGGATGATCCGGTACTTCGGTGCCACGGCGCTGATCGGCTACCTGACCATGGACTTCGCCGATTGGAACCTGTCGATGCTGGTGCGCACCGGCAAGTTCCTGACCTTCCATCTGCGTCCGGTCCACCACCGCTCCTTTGCCTTGTTCCAAAAAATAGGGCACCGGCTGCTGGGATTTCTGTTTGAGTTTTTGCCGTGTCTGTTGATCTTCATCTTTCTTTTTGGAGTGGATATGCGGCCTGCAAGCTACCTTTGGACCTCTCTTTCGGTGATGCTGGCCTTTCTGATGGTGTTCTATGTGAACTACACCATCGGCCTCACTTCGTTCTGGCTTGTCCAGTCGGATGGAATAAGAGGCGCGTTTATGCTTATATCCGGCATTTTTTCCGGCGCGCTGATTCCCCTGGACTTTTTTCCCCATTGGCTTCAGGTGGCGCAGTTTTTCCTGCCCTTCCAGTATATGGCCTACATGCCTGCTATGGTATTCACCGGGCAGTATTCACTGGGCGGCATCCAACTTCCCATTGAGCACATTGTGGGTATTCAGGCGCTTGCCGTACTGGTGACCTACGGGTTCAATGAGCTCATCCAGCGTCTGGCTATGAAGCAGTTTACCGCTGTCGGGGCGTGAAGCCGGTATACCAGGAAAGGACAGGTCCCCATGAAACGGTATTGGGATGTATATAAACAATGTTTGTATTCCGCTTTGCTGTCGGCGTCGGCCTACCGGATGAATTTTTTTGTCAGCAGCCTGATTACATTGGTGAGCAATATTCTGTTTCCGCTGGTGACGCTGCTGATATACCGGGCTGGCGCCAGCTTTTCCGGCTGGAGCTTCTATGAGGTGCTGCTGATCCAGTCCGTTTTCACCATGTCCAGCGGATTGTCCAGCCTGATTTTTGGCGGCGTGATGTGGACCACCAATCATCTGATCCGGGAGGGAAGCTTTGAGGTGGTTCTGCTGAAGCCCCTGAACCCGCTGTTTTTTATTGTGGCCACCACCTTCTCCCCGGATAACGTCGGTTTATTCTTGGGCGGGGTTACGCTGTTTGGGATTGCCTTGGCGCATGTGGGCGCCATACCGGTGCTTCTCTGGCTGCAGTTTGCGGTGCTGTTTGCCGCGGGGGCAGCCGTGTTGGCAGGATTATCCCTGATGATGGCCGCGATGTCCTTCAAGTGGGTTGGCAATTCAAGGATATCCGAGCTTGCCGACAGTGTGCTTCAATTCGGGAAATATCCGCTGACCATTTTTCCCAAGGCTGTACAGGCAATGGCTGCGATGATCATCCCGGTGGGGATGGTGGGTTTCTTCCCTGCGTCCGCGCTCCTGGGGCGGGTGCAGGCAGCGGAATTTGCCGCTGTGCTGCCTTGTTTCCTCTTCATGGGGGCGGGGATATGGGCTTACCGGCATATGATACGATTGTACGAGGGGGTAGGCGGATGACGCCGGTTATTGACGTGAAGCACCTGACCAAAACCTATACACCCTACAAGCGGGGCAGCGCCATGGGTCAAACCGTCAAAAGCTTCTTCCACCGCGAAAAGGTTGTGGTTCATGCGGTCCATGATATTAACTTCAGCATCGGGCAGGGGGAAATCTGCGGGATTCTGGGGCCTAATGGAGCTGGGAAATCCACCGCCATCAAAATGCTCTGCGGCGCCCTTTATCCCACAAGCGGGGACATCAGAGTCCTGGACTGCTCACCTGCCCGGGACAGAAGACGGTATGTGGGCAAAATCGGCGCTGTTTTCGGCCAAAAATCCCAGCTGATCTGGGATATTCCGCCAATGGACAGCTTCCATATGAATAAGGCGATTTACGGGATTGCGGCTGCAGACTTTCGCAACCGTCTGGAGGAGCTGACGGAGCTATTGGATATCCGGCATGTCATCGAAAAACCCACAAGAGTGCTGTCTCTGGGCGAACGGATGAAATGCGAATTCGTCATGGCCATGCTGCACCAGCCGGAGATCCTGTTCCTGGATGAACCCACCATCGGGCTTGATGTGATCGCCAAGGTCAAAATCCGCGAGTTTGTGCGCCAGATGAACAAAAAGCTGAATATGACCTGCATTCTCACCACCCATGACCTGGAGGATGTGGAGGAGCTGGCCCATCGGGTGATCGTCATCAACCACGGAGAAAAGGTATTCGACGATTCCCTTCGCAGGCTGAGGCTGTTTCTGGGGGACAAAAAGCGGGTGAGCTTCACCTTTGTGGAGTCTGTGCGCGATACCGTGTTCGACAATGCCCATACCACAGTAGTGGACCGGCTGTCGGATTTTCAGCTGACCCTGGAGGTGGATACGGCGCTTATTTCCATCAGCGATTTTATCGAGGATATCTCCCGCAAACACCGGTTCTCGGATATTTCCGTGAAGGAGCTGCCCATGCAGCAGGTCATCATGAACATTTATGAGAATGGGGACAAAAATATAGATTCCACTTCAGCCGCATTATGATATAATTGATAATGATAATCATTATCTTATTGATGCGATTTGGGGAGGGTTTCATCGGATGGGGACATTTAAGGGAAACGTGGATTTTGCCACCATACCCGGTCATTGGGTTCTGGCGAACCTTGGGAAAACCGTGCTGCGGCCCGGGGGGATTGAGCTGACCCGGACTATGCTGGACCGTCTGGACATCTCGTCGAAGGATGCCGTTGTGGAATACGCCCCCGGTGTTGGCAGAACAGCCAAGCTGACACTCAGCCGCAAGCCGCATACGTATACGGCCATCGAGCAGGATCAGGAGGCGGCCGCAGTAGTCATGTCCTATCTGAACGGAACCAGTCAGACCTGCGTAGTCGCCGATGCCCGAACCCCTCCCCTGCCGAATAGCTCTGCCACCGTTATCTATGGCGAAGCCATGCTGACCATGCAGCCGGACCGGCTCAAGGAGCAGATCATCCGGGAGGCCCACCGTATGCTTCAACCGGGCGGCCGTTACGCCATCCACGAGATGTCCCTGCAGCCCAATGACATCCCTTCCGAGCTGAAGGATACCATTCATAAGGATGTTTCCAAGGTCATCCGGGTGAATGCCAGGCCGCTAACCGTGGATGAATGGAAAGGGCTGCTGGAGCAGAACGGCTTCCGTGTTATGGAGATTCATACCGCCCCCATGCATCTGCTTCGGGTGAAGCGCGTCATCTCCGATGAAGGTGTGCTGGGCACACTGAAGATCGGGTACCGCTGCGCCACACGGGGCGGCGCCTTCAAGCGGGTCTCCTCCATGCGGCAGGTATTTATGAAATACGAGGAATATCTCGGTGCGGTGAGTATGATTGCCGTAAAAGAATAAAGGAATGGAACGCCTGCCCGCTGCACAAAAATATGCGAAAGCGGGTTTTAGCATCCTGGAGCTCTGTGATATTGGCAAGGGCTTCCACCATCTCACCGAGGAAAATCCCCATGTTATCGGACGGGAGCTGCGGAGGTGGCTAGAAGGCATCCACACAATCGGTTGAACGTATCCAAGCCTGCCCGCGGTTCGCGATAGCAGGCTTTTTTACAATAAGGACGCTTGGCGGACTGTAGATCCGTTATTTCCCGATTTTTTAATGTTTCGCGGTCTTCGCGGACTCACAAGCCGTTATTTGGCCTAAAAGTTGCCCAAATCCGCTGTATTTGCCCAATTAACGTCCCCTCTGTCCGCATAATCGTAAAACTGATGAATTTTCACAGAATAACGGCCACAGTGTCCGTTAGCAAAAATAGAAACCGTCCCTCATCCGTTTCCTGATTCCTCCCTTAGAGATTTACCGCTGGTCCGTCCACCGTACCCATGCCCATGTGCCAACCAGTCCCAGGATGCCGGTGGCGACCGGAATGATGTAGCTGGCCATGCTCAACGGAAAGACTGCGCTTCCGCTTCCTGCAAGCTGAAGGGCGGGAACCGACCATGGAAGATAGCCTCCCAGCCAAGACGAGCCGGTAATTAAAGCAACCATCAATGTGCAAAAGGCATAAGCAAGAGGCGCCAGATAACCGCGGGAGACGATCGCCACAAACACAACGGGACCGCACAGGAGCAGCTGCAAGCCGCAGATGATCAGGAGTTGGACAAGGTAATGCATCGCCATATCCGCCGAAAAACCCTCCAGTCGGAACAACAGGCACATCAGCAGTGCAAAACCGTAGGTGGCTACCGTCATAACCAGCCCCCATTGGATAACGGACAGGAATTTGCCGGCGACGATCTTGCCGCGGGATACGGGGAGCGCCAATAAATCCTTCATGGTCCGGTCCGTATATTCCCGTCCGAATACCCAAGACGCCAATGCGCCGAAGCCCACCAGCCCAAAAACGGAAGCAAACATAAACACCGCATTTTGCAAAAAGCCTTCAGCATCCCCTTCCCCAATGCGGATAACGGTGACAAACAGGAAAAACCCCAGCATTCCCCATAACACGGCGGAGCGGCGCAGCTTCAGGGATTCCACTTGTATCGCTGTAAGCAAAACGTTCATGTCCGCACCTCCCCTGCTGCAATTGTTTTCAAGAAATAGGACTCCAGCTCTTCTTCCTCCACCTTCAGCAATGAAAGGGGCAAACCTGCATCCGCCAGCAGTCTGGCAACAAATTCAGGGTGACGCACCGCTTTTTCGTCCGCCACCTCAAGCATCCCTTCCTTTACTTCGTGTGCCAGATAACCCTTGTCTGCCAATGCCGCACGAGCTGCCTCCCGCTGTCCACCAACACCAATGTATAACCGCTTTTGCCGGATTTTTTCAAACTCCTCCGCCGTAATCTCCTGCAGCATAACCCCTTTATGGATAATACCGATCCTGGTCGCCATCTTGGCTACCTCCTCCAGAATATGACTGGAGATAAACACGGTCTTGCCTTCCTGCTTGGCAAGCCGGATCAGCAGCTCACGGATCTCCACAATTCCCGCCGGATCCAGGGCATTGGTGGGTTCATCCAGAATCAGAATATCCGGGTTGTGCAGGAGTGCCTTGGCTAATCCCAGCTTCTGCATATTGCCTAACGATAAATACTTGGCCTTCCGGTCCGCATAAGCGTCCAGATTAAGCTCCTTCATCACCCTATCCACACTGTCCTCAGGCTTCAGACCACGAAGCTTTGCCAGCAGCAGCAGATTCTCCCTTACTGTAAAGCCGGGATAGGCTGCCGGCATTTCCACCATATATCCCACACGGTTCCACAGTTTGCTTCCGCTTTCGCTTACTCTTTTGCCAAATAGGAATACATCTCCTGAAGTTGGTTTAATCATCCCCAGCAAGGTGCGGATCGTGGTGGTTTTGCCTGCCCCGTTCAAACCGAGAAAACCGTAGACCTCCCCCTGCTGTACCGATAAGGAAACATCCTGAACCACCGAAACCGTTCCGTACCGTTTCGTCAATCTTTCCGTCCGTATCTGCTCCATCATGCTGCATCCTCCCCGCAAATTAACTTAACGTTCGTTTAGTGAAGTGGGTAAAAAAAGACAGCTTACCGGGACCACAAACCTGCATAATAGTCAACGATCCGCTGTTTTTGCTCCATTCCGAGATTTTGGCCTTTGATCATACTGTGGATAATCAGCACTACAATGTGGGATAAAAATTGGGAAGACGCCATCTGGAAATCCATCTCCCGAAGGTCTCCTCTTGCAGACAGCTTCCTCAGATAGGTCTCCATGGCCTGAAACGGCTGTTCAGTCAAGGCGTGCAGCACCGCCTGCTGCTCCGGCTCCAGCTGGTTCCATTCCTGGACCAGAATCCGGAAGTAGTCCCGGTCAACCTGAAGCTGCCGGGCAATTCCATCAATCAGGGACAACAGCGTGAGGTCCAGCGCCGGTTCCCCCAGGAAGGTCTGTTCCAAAAAAGCAACAATCCGTGCAATCCGCTCTTCCTGCGCATTCTGTAAAACCGCCCTCAGGATATCCAGCTTGCCTCCCGGAAAATAATGATACGCCAACGCCTCCGTCATGCCGATGGTTTTGTTCAGCTCCCGCATGGATGTGGCATGATACCCTTTTTCCGCAAACAACCGCTTTGCTGTGTCCAGAAGCTGCTGCTTGCGCTCTGCCGCTTGAATGTCACGATTGGTCATCCGTGTTCGTTTGCCTTCCGCGGCCATAATCCTTCACCCCCTTTTACTTAACGTCCGTTAAGTAAATCATATTCGATGAACCTGACCTTTGTCAAACGGTGTCGGCGGTGAAAAGAAAAAGGAGCAGCCTAAGGAGGCTGCCCGACGAAAGAAAATCTTTGAATAATACTCATGTGGAATGACTGGGAGGGAAAAAAGTGACTTGAGGGCGAGTTTTTTGGCGGCTTTGAACCCTTATACATTCCAATCCTATCAAGGCCGACAAAACGTGTTTGAGCATCCAAGGCACTTATTTCCCGGTAAGGAATGCAACCCAATGAGCATTTACGCGAGCCTCCTAAGCTACTCCACACTCTTCAGCGCCTCTACCATCACGATACGGTTCAGCGTCCGGTTGGTGATCCAGTTGACGGCGACGGCGAAGCAGAAGGTCAGCGCCGCGGTCATCAGATAGCTCACCGGCTTCACATAGACGGCGAAATGGATGGAGGGCATATTCAGCGCCACCGTAAGGAATCCGCTGATGAACCGGCCCACGGGCAAACCAATGAGAATACCCGCCGCGGTGAGCAGCAGCGTTTCTTTATTCACATACTGGTGCACTTCCTTATCGTAGAAGCCCAGCACCTTGATGGTGGCCAGCTCCCGGTTGCGCTCCGAAATATTCGTGTTGGACAGGGTGAACAGCACCACGAAGGCCAGCCCGCCAGCCATCACAATGATGAGCAGCAGCACGGCGTTCATCAGGTCAAAGCCGTATTCCTCCAGCAAAGCGGCTGTGCTTACCGCAGACAATACGGCATCGCTGTCCAGCAGCTTCTCCGCATAGGCGGCCTGCTCCTGGCCGGATAAGGCGGGCAGATGAGCTAACACACCATTCGGAGCATAACCTCCGAACAGGGTCTCATATTGCTGCTGCGGTACATAGACACTGTTGCCCAGATAATTCTTCACCACATGGGATATGGTCACCTGATGCTGCTTTAGCCCCATATCCTCCAGAGTAAGGGAATCCCCTGCTTTCACACCCAGGATACGCGCTGCATTCTGGGTGAGCAGCACTCCCTCTCCCTCCGGCTGGACCAGCTTCCCTTCCAAATTCTCCAGACGGATATACTCCCCGGCTGCAGCTCCATCGGGAAAAGCCATAAGCTGCATCTTTTCCGCGTCCCCACTGGAGTTGAGCAGCTTCACACTGTCCACTCTCACATCCAGATAGTCCTCAGCCTTGCCATCAGCGGCCAACTGCTCTACCAGTGTGCCGTGTTGGGTCTCTTGGGCCACCGCCATAAGATCATAACGGAAAACCTCCTGATACTGCCGGGGTCCCAGCCGGTCAATGGAATCCTTAATGGCGAAACCGCACAGGATCAGGGCGGTGCAGCCCATAATGCCGCCCACTGTCATGAACAGGCGCTTCTTGTAACGGAACAGGTTCCGCACCGTTACCTTGTTCAGGAATTTCAGCCGGTTCCAGATCACCGGAAGCCGCTCCAGGAACACGCGGGAGCCGGCGCGTGGCGCCTTGGGCCTCATAAGCGATGCCGGCATCTGCCGAAGTTCGCTGCGGCAGGCCAGAGCCGTTGCCCCGACGATGGCTAACAGGAACAGGAGAACACCGCCAACCCCATACACAAGATCAAAACGCAGCTCATAATGCGGTACGGTATACAGCTCCTCCAGCACAAGGGAGATAAATTTGGGCATCAGGACAAAGCCGAACGCATCTCCCAGCAGTCCTCCCAATAGGCTGGCCATGGAGGCAAACAGCAGATATTTGCGGTAGATGGCTCCATTGCTGAAGCCCAGCGCCTTATAGGTCCCGATCAGCCCACGCTCCTCCTCCACCATCCGGGTCATGGAGGTCAGGCTCATCAGCACGGCCACCAGCAGGAAAATCACCGGAAACACCTTGCCCACGGCTTCGATGGAGGACAGATCATTCACCATGCTGGAATAGCTGTCCAGCGAGGTCCGGTCCTGGACATACCATAGGGCGGCACTGCTGCTTGCGCCGGTCTGCCCCCGCAGCCCCTCTATTCCGCCAATAACCTTCTGTACCACCTGTTTGTATTCATCCGAAAAGGTATCCAGCTCTTTCGTACCGGCCACCGTCATATAGACCGCCGTAAACATAGGGCTGCCGCCTGGCGCCGCTGGTATTGGCTCTGCCGTGAAAAAGGTGTAGTCCGCGGCGGCATTGGCCCGGAAAACACTGGCCATACCGCCAGCTTGAATGTTCATAGGGTCCATGGCCACACCGGTAATGGTAAAGATCTCATTGCCGATGGGCAGCGTACCACCCACAGACGCGCCGCTTTCCTCTATGTACTTCCGGTTAACGGCAATCTCCCTGCTTCCGGAGGGCAGAACCCCCTCCAGCATGTAAGGGGCATTGATACCCTTGGCGCTAAGCGTCTTCACCTCTGCGCTTTTGCCCACGCCGTCCACATCCGTCTCCACCGTCCGGCTGAAGGCTCCTTCCACTGCCTCCACACCCTCCACCCGGCTGACCGTCTTCACGTCTTCCTCCGTCAGCCCTATAGGAGACATGATCCGGATATCGAATAAATGCTGCCGGTCATAGAACTTGTCTGCCGAATAATACATATCCATGCAGGAGGCATAAAGGCCCGTGAGCATCCCAACGCCTAGCGCCGTGATGATCATGATGGACATAAACCGTTTCCACCCTTTGCGGATGGAACGCCAAATATCGTTTTGGTAAGCCTTGTTCATCCCCTCACCACTCAATCTGCTCGACGGGGGTCGGCTGTTCGTTATGCACCATTTTCACCACTTGGCCGTTCTTGAAGTGAATGACCTTGTCGGCCATAGGCGCCAGCGCCGAGTTGTGGGTTATGATCAGCACCGTGATCTTCTCCCGGCGGCACATGTCCTGGAGCAGCTGCAGAATCTGCTTGCCGGTATTGTAATCCAATGCGCCGGTAGGCTCATCGCACAGCAGCAGCTTCGGCTTCTTGGCGATGGCGCGGGCGATGGATACCCGCTGCTGCTCTCCGCCGGAGAGCTGGGCCGGGAAATTATTCTTGCGTTCGGATAACCCTACTTTATCCAAGGTCTCGGAGGCGTCCAGCGAGTCTTGGCGGATCTGGGCGGCCAGCTCCACATTTTCCAGGGCGGTCAGATTGGGCACCAGATTATAAAATTGGAACACAAAGCCGATATCCGTACGGCGGTAACCCACCAGCTGCTTATCGGAATAACGGGATACCACCTCACCGTCCACCACTACCTCGCCGGAGGTGGCCGTATCCATTCCGCCTAATATATTTAGAGCTGTTGTTTTCCCCGCACCGGAGGCGCCGAGGATTACGGCCAGCTCCCCCTTCTCCACCGAAAAGCTGGCGTTCTCCAGAGCGCGGATGACCACCCCTTCGGAGGCGTATTGCTTTCCCACTTGATTGAATTCAATATAAGCCATCAGGTTCTCTCCCTTGACAGTAACTTGCTAATACTTAATCGTATAAACACGGCGTTGCTTTGTCAACCTCATGGCGGCTGACAAAAGAAAAAAGAGCCGCGGTATGCGACTCTCCAATAAACATCAAACCCTGATCAAGGCTGGCTGCCAACTAACCGGACCAATCCAAAGCCTGAGGTGTCCATCCACCCTGCATCGGTTAAATTGTTCCATTTGGCTACACTGTTTCTTGTACCGATTCCGGGGTCGTCATTAATCTGAACGTCGAAGCCCAGTACGTGACCTGCCTGGGGCACGACCTTATTCCACTTGACCGCCGCCTCCACCCGGTAGCCCAGCACCTCATTGTTCGCCCCGTACACCGTCTTGGTGACAGACCGCAGCTGATCCCGGAGGAGTGTTTCTCCTGTCGTAATTTGGTTCAAGTAACTGAACCGGATCTGTGCATCATCACTCTCATACAGATTTGTCTTGTGATTATTTTCATCAATAAATAATTCCACGGAATCCTGCAAATACGGCTGGGCATTGGTTGCGCTTAAGACCAGATCGTCCACTTCCACCAGCACATACAAGTAGTCCTCATCCCACATGGTGCGGAATTTGCCCTTGGCCCCCTGGGCAGGCATCGCCGCAGAATAACGCTCTATTACATTGATGCTGCTGTTGCTCCAGGCTTTGTCCACTTCTCCGTCTATAACCGGGGTGCCTGCCTTCGCTTCCGTATACAGCGCTGCAGGATCAAACTTCAACAAGCCCAAATTAACAGTGGTAGTGGCTTGTTGGCCGGTTCTGTCATTCCATTGAAGGATTTCCGTACCATTGGTGACTTTGATATCAAAGCCGATGCTTTTCCCTATGGCAGGCAGGGGGTTATCCAGCGGCAGCCGGAATAAACCCGCATATTCGGAGCCATTCTCTTGGATGTAGCTGCTGCCGCTGCTCTGGGTTTGCTGCCGGTAGAATTTGTAAGCGCGGTCATTTTGATCATAAGCAGGTGTCCGGGCATTGTCCCCATCTACGAACAGCTCTACCGCATCCGTTGCCCCTGGTGTCGTATCAGCCGCCTCCACCTTCACATATAAGGCGCTGTTGTCCCACAGAGTTTTAAAGGAAATGCTCCCGTAGGTTCCGCCAGTCACGGTTACCGGAGTCATGTAATCCCAGATGGGGTTATCCAAACCGGCCAGGTCCACGGTCAGGGCTCCGCTCTGCTGGGAGTGAATCGTCTGAATTTGCATAGGAAGCTTCGTCGGATCTACCAGCGCCCAATAAGCCGGCTTCGCCTTCAAGGATTCATCGAACAGCAGGGGAAGATCCTTGCGCCCTCCCGGTACGCTGTCCAGCCAGGTTTTATCATCGGCCAACCCCCAGAAGGTGACACCGGTAATATGCGCCTTGTACTTGTTGAAAATCTCAAACATGTCCTTGTACTGGTAGGCTTGCTGGGTCAACAAGGAATCCACGATTTGCTTATCTGCGACGGAATCGTACTTTTCAGTGGAGTTCTTGTAAATGGACATATCCATCTCGGTAATCTGGATATCCAAACCCAGAGCGGCCAGTCTCCCCATGGCTTGGTCTACCGCCGCTTTATCCGGGACGTAGATATTATTATGCGTTTGTACGCCAATTCCATCGATGTGAATTCCCTTTGCCTGCAGATTCTCAATCATCTGAATGGTGAAATTCAGCTTGGCAGGGGACTCAAACAACGCGAAATCATTGTAAAAAAGCTTGGCGTCCGGATCCGCTTCATGGGCATATTGGAATGCCTTCTCGATGAACTCGGGCCCGGCGATCTCATACCACTTGGTACGGCGGAAGCCGTCCGTCTGGCTGGAATCAATCACCTCATTGACCACATCCCACGCGTAAATCTTACCCTTATACCGTCCGACCACGGTTTTGATGTGATTCTCCAGCCGTGCGTACAGCAGCGCCTTCGTGGCCGGCTGGCCATTCCCGTCCACGAACATCCAATCGCCCACCCCTTGATGCCAGACCAGGGTATGGCCGCGTATCTTCATTCCGTTTGCCTGTGCGAAATTTACGTATTTATCGGCAGTATCAAAGGTGAATATCCCTTCGGTGGGCTGAAGATAAGACGGCTTCATGGAATTCTCCGCTGTGATGCTGTTGAAATGCTTCTTGAGCAAATCCGTGTGGACATCCCCGTCCAGATAGGTTGGAGGTATGGCAGCCCCAATGGGAAAATCGGCGGCGAAAACATCCTTCAAGGAGGGAATATTGGTTTCCACAACCTTGGGCGGAAGTACCTTCTCGATCACACTCACATCATCCAGATAGAAGCTGGTTCCCGTGCTTACCGTTTCCAAATAAAGGTCCAGTGTGGTCAGCGTCCCTGTATATTCCAATGCAAATACACCGGATATCTGCTTCCATTCCACCCCGTTGGCATTGACTGACGCCACACTCTGATAAGAGGTCACCCCGTCGATGTTCTTCTGGAAGCTGAGCTTGACCGTTTCCTCTGTCCCCTGGGGCAGTCTTACCCACGCCGATACCAGGTAGGTTTTCCCCTTCACAAGGGTATTCAGCATCGGCTGCATAACCCCCTTCCAGTTGGCGCTGCGGCCGGAAACCAGCAGGCTCTTCGTCCCGCTGTGCACCGGTTGTGGCGCACTGGCCGATTGGAGAACAACACCGCTGCCCCGGATTTGCCAATTGGCGGTTCCAAGCTCCATACCCGGATTCTTCACCTGCTGAGGCTGCTTCTCCAGAAGCACCGCATCATCCACATAAATATCGAAGGTATCCGTTGCCGATTCCAAATAAAGAATCAGGTTCGTAACCGTCCCGGAGGCTTCCTCCGTTACCTTGTAGGTGGTCTGAATCTGGGTCCATTGCCCGGCTGTCATATTCTTGGCGGAGCCAACCCCTTTATACACAGAGGGCTTCGTTCCCCCGTCAATCCCTTTTTCCAGCGTAAGCCTGACTTCCTTCCCGGCTCCTGCAGCATCAACCTTGACCCATACGCTGACCTCGTATTCGCCGCCAACCTTCATCTTGCCGTACACGGCCTGCTGCACACCGCGATATGCTGCGGTCCGGACAACCTTCATTCCATAGGAGCCGGTATGAGCATCATTCACAGCAGTGAGGATAGAATTCCCCCGTGGTGTCCAGCCGGTAACCGTTCCTGTTTCGAAGTCTGGATTCACGAACAGATTCCCGGCAATCTGACCAGCTGGAACCGGTGATGCCATTGCCGTTGCTATTGCAGTCATTCCCGATACAGGCATCAGCAGGGACAGAATCAGGATGAAGGTGAGGGACCAAGAGAGATGCAGCCTTTTACTTTTTCCAAAAGCCATCATTTACGCCTCCTTCTTGTTTTGGAATCCGGGCTTGCGGTTATGGTTGAGTTTTCATCACCCCTTTACACCGCCAAGGGTTAGACCCTTCACGAAATACCGCTGGAGAAACGGATACACGATAATGATCGGCAAGCTGGAAACAACCGTCATGGTGGCCCGGATGGATCCCGGCGTAACCGCATGGTCCGTTTGGCCTGACGCCGCATCCAGCATCGCCTGGGAGGTGCCGTTGACTTGCTGGTTGGCAGACTGCAGAATCTTCATCAGCTCGTATTGGAGTGTGCTTAGCTCCGGTTTGCTGGATGCGTAGAGGAAGGTGTCAAACCAGGCATTCCATTGGGAAACGGCGATGAACAGCGCAATCGTAGCCAACACCGGCATACATAACGGGAAAATAATCTGTACAAAGATGCGGAAATCTCCGGCTCCATCTATTTGGGCAGACTCAACCAGGCTCTCCGGCAAGGAATGAATGTACGTGCGGATTACCAGCAGATTAAAGGCCGTCACCACACCCGGCAGCACGTACACGGCAAAATTGTTGACCAAGCCAATGTCCCGGATCAAGAAATAAGTGGGAATCAGCCCGCCGTCAATATACATGGTGAGAACATACGCCACTGTAATGAAATTACGCAATACATAATCCTTTCGGCTGATTGTATACGCTACCATAGAGGTTAAAAATACGCCTGCAATCACCGCAATCCCCGTCCTTAGGACAGATATCATCGCTGCATGCCAGATATGGGAATCACGAAGCAAGCTCTGGTAATTAAACAGGGTAAGCTTCCTGGGCCACAAATAAATGCCGCCCTTCAAGCTGTCCATGGCATCATTGAGCGATAGAGCCACAACATTCAGAAACGGGTATAGCGTAATTACTAACAATAGACACAGGATGAAGGTATTAATGACGTCGAACAGATGACTGCCCGTAAACAGCCGCTTGGAACGGTACATTCCGCTTCCCCACCTTATATGATTCTCTCTTCGCCCATTTTGCCGGCGATGAAGTTCGCTATTAACAGCATCGTGATACTGACCATACTGTTAAAAATGCCCGCTGCCGCAGCGAAGGAATAACGCGACAACCGTATTCCGTATTCCAGTACAAAGATGTCGAAGACCATGGACTTTTCCTTGACCAGACTGTTGCCGAGCAGGTATTGCTGTTCAAAACCCGCCTGCATAATGTGACCAATGCTCATAATCAGCAAAATGACGATGGTCGGTTTTATTCCGGGAATGGTGATATTCCAGATTTTCTGCAACCGGTTGGCTCCGTCCATTTCTGCCGACTCATATAATTGAGGCTCGATGGCCGATATGGCAGCCAGGTAGATGATGGCATTCCAGCCCACATTCTTCCATACATTAGCCAGCCCGATTATCCACCAGAACAGCTCCGGCTTCCCTAACCACATTTGGGGAGAATCGATCAGCCCCAGCTTCATAAGCAGGATGTTCACAACCCCGTTGTCGGAGGAGAGCATCACCATAATAATATTGGCAGCCACCACCCACGAGATAAAATAGGGCAGGTAGGAGATGGTCTGCACCGTCCGCTTAAACCAGGTCACCCTCACTTCGTTTAACAGCACCGCCAGCCCTATGGCCGTCACGAAGTTAAACACGATGTTGATAAAGCTCATGGCTAGGGTGTTGCGCAGCACCTGATAGAACATATCGTCCGTGAAAATCCGGGCGAATTGGGTGAAACCCACCCACTTTTGATCCCAAAAGCTTCTTCCCGGCACATACTCCTGAAAGGCCATGGTCCATCCCCATAGCGGCATATATTTGAAGATCAGGAGATGGATCAGAAGCGGGACGGACATGAGCAACAGGACCCGCTGCCGCCACAGCTTCTGAACAAATGATGTTTGCAGCATGGTAAATCTCCCCTATCCGATTGGTCGTTACAATCTGTTTCTCTGTACTACACTCCCGCGATTACCAGTTCTTCATGCGGTAATCTACCGCCTTTTGAAGCTCATCGATATACGATTTGGTGTCCAGATTCTTGAATTTTCCCGTATAATCCTCCCATACCTTGTTGTAGTCAGCCGGATTGGAGAGGATCAGCCTCGGAATATAGGTGGTCATGAGCTCATCCATTTTTTGCTTGGTGACCTCTGCCTTGCCGCCCTTTTCCAGGGTAATGTCAAACAACGGGAAATACTTGCGCGGTTCTGGTTTACTGAATAAATCATTGTAGGAAGAAATCCCGTATGCTTTAATAATTTCCTTATCGATATCGTTATACGTGGCCGTAAGCAGCTCAACCTGATTATCTGCACGCGCTGCGTTCCCGTCCGCCCAGTACCCCACCGAAACAGGAAACCCCAGGAAATAATCTCCGCCCCACTGCTTCTTGTACTCCGGGTCCTTAAACTTGGCGATCATCTCAGGTGTTCTGTAGAAGCGGCCCTTCTCATCAACCTTATAATCAACATCCTTCACACCCCAGGAAATCAGCAGCTGTGTTTCCTGCTTCGCAATATGGTCCAGATATTTGATGAGGCCAACCGGGTCCTTGGCATTCTTGGAAATGCCCATTCCGGTTGAGGTTCCCATGGTCAACGGGGAGGTATACTGCTCCTTAATGGAGGTGTCATAGACCAGTGGCAGGGGCATGAAGGAACGCTCCGGTTTTTCCTTATCCAGAATATCAATAGCCTTACCCACCTGGTAACGCTGGTCGGATAAGCCTAACACCCGGCCGGAGGTCAGCTTGGCGATGTATTGATCGTAATTCATGACGAACATTTCCTGATCCAGCAGCCCTTTGGCATTAATCTCGTTCAGCTTTTGGTAATAGCGCTTGGACATTTCCTTGTCCTGGAAAGTATCCACCTTGAAGCCGCCGTCCACCTTATTGGCGATGGCTGCCCCGTCATTGGGATAACCGGAGAGAAAGAACGGGGGATTCACCAAGTCCGCTTTGCGCGTTCCCTCCATAATGCCCTCGAAGCCAATGGTTTTGCCGCCTTCAATCTCCGGATATTTCTTGGCATACTTCTCGATCAGATCGAAATATTCATCCAGCGTCTTGATCTTCGGATAGTTAAACTCCTTCATAACCGCCTTCTGAATCCAGAAGCCGGTTTGGGGAGTTCCCAAAATCGGTGCTTTATCCCCTTCCTCATGGGGAACCCATCCAGGCATATAATATACCTTGCCGTCAGGCTGCTTCAGCTTATTCCAGAGCGGTCCGTACAGCTTCTTCAGGTTAGGCGCATATTTGTCCACCAGATCATCCAGCGGAATATAAGCCCCGGCATTCACAAGCTTCGATGTGGACGTGCCTCCATCCAGCAGGTCCGGGTATTGGCCGGAGGCAATCATAACGCCAATCTTGGTATCCAAATCGCCCACCAGATATTCACGCTTTAATTTGACATTGGTCTCTTTATCAATAATGTCACCAACACGTGTGGACCCCGGGTAATCCGCCAGGGAGCGTGTAATGAATACGCTGTATTCCTTTGTTGCCGCTTTTTCCGTCCCCCCCGGACTTGCTGCGCTGCTTGGACTCGTACTTGAAGCTTCCTGGCTGCACGCTGCAGCTGTCAGGGTCAAAACTGCGGCTACCGTGATGAAAGCCGCTCTCTTGAGAGCACCCATTAGAGCTCACTCCTCTGTGATTGATGTTGCAGGTCTCTTTAACCTACCCTTATTATAAGGGGCTCACATACACCATCCAATATGACAAAATATAGGCATAGGCCGAAATAATATAGCATTTCCTTCGCTCTGTCAGATGGGTCTTGCTATCCCGGCAACCCACTCTCTATAATGAAGAAAGCGAATGCTTAGAGAGGGGTTCACATGTCAGCATCCTTTGGCCTCCCCGGATTAAACAACGTGAAAATCCAGAACAAACTCCTGCTGCTCTATATTTTCTGCGTGTTCCTGCCCATTGCCC
>JAEWAA010000479.1 GCA_023391955.1 Bacillota bacterium
GACCGTAGTTCCGTTATTGTGCCGAAAGTGGGCCAAAAAGCAGTGTGTTGGGCGGAATAATTGAACCTGTGTCCGTAAGATCCGGCAAAAGCTCCGTTTCCGCGAAATAGTGGATCGTGAGTCCGCGAAGCTGCCGGTTCGTCCGTTAGTGCGGGGCCACGGTCCGCCTCACTCGCTAGTGCGGGGCCATCGGCCCGCTTACTCCGCTCCATCGACCTTCTTACTCGCCCCACACATCCAACCCTACTCCGCCGCCGTCAGCCTGCGGTAGATCTCCCGGTAGCGGATGGCCGTGGCCTCCACAACCTCATCGGGCAGCGGCGCGGGCGGGCTGTTTTTGTCCCAGCCGGAGCCGGCCAGATAGGTGCGCACCGGTTCCTTGTCCATGCTGTCGATCTCCGTATCCAAGGCGTAATTCTCCACCGCCCAGAAGCGGGAGGAATCCGGCGTAAAAATCTCGTCGATGAGAATAATCCGCCCGTCCAGGATGCCGAATTCGAACTTGGTGTCCGCCAGGATAATGCCCCGCTTGCGGCAGTATTCGTGGGCAGCCTTGTACAGCAGAATGCTGCGGCGCTCCAGCTCGTCGGTGAGCTCCGCGCCCACCAGCTCCTTCATCCGTGCAATGGAGATATCCTCGTCGTGGCCCACATCGTTTTTGGCGGACGGGGTAAAAATCGGCTCCGGCAGCTCCTGGTTCTTGCGCAGCCCCTCGGGCAGCCTGCGGCCGTTGATCTCGCCGGTAGCCTGGTACTGGCGCCAGCCACCCCCGGTGATATAACCGCGGACGATGCACTCGATGTCGATACGCTGGGCTTTTTTGGCCACCATGATCCGGACCTTCAGCAGTTCCGGTGCTGTCACCAGGTCGCCCAGCTTCTCCACATCCGTATGCACCACATGGTTCTCTTGGAGGGAGGCGGTTTGTTCAAACCAGAATGCGCTGATCCGGTTCAGCATGTTCCCCTTGTCGGGAACCGCCGGGGACAGGATGTAGTCGAAGGCGGAAATCCGGTCCGTCACCACCAGCAGCATTTCCTCGCCCAAATCATACAGCTCCCGCACCTTGCCTTTGTACAAAAGCGGAGCCTTGACCAATTCCACCGCCGTCGACAATGTTGTTGTTACCACGTTAAGGAACCTCCTGTTTTGCGCCCCTCCGGTTTAGGGTGTGTTGGTCTTTACCGGAAGGGCATAGAGTCCGGCGCAGGCGCCGGGTGTTGGTAAACCAGGTAAGCATAAAATGTGAAAAGCTTCGGCCATAGCCGCCGCGGAGCTATCTTGGTCCCCCGGCAGCCGAGGAAGCATGTTCCTTATTCAGTCAATCCCAGCTTGCGGAAAATGGTGTCCACATGCTTCAGATGCCACGAGGGGTTGAAGCAGTCGTCGATTTCCTCGGCGGTCAGCGTCTTGGAGATGGTCGGGTCCGCTTCAATAATGGAGCGGAACTGGCGCTGCTCCTCCCATGCCTTCATGGCGTTGGGCTGCACGGTATCGTACGCCTGCTCGCGGCTGAAGCCCTTGTCGATGAGCTTGGTCATCACCCGTCCGGAGAAGGGCACGCCGTAGGTGCTTTGCATGTTGCGCTTCATATTTTCCGGGAACACGGTGAGGTTCTTGATGATGTTGCCCAGGCGGTTCAGCATGTAATCCAGGAGCGCGGTGGCGTCCGGCAGGATGATGCGCTCCACGGAGGAGTGGGAGATATCCCGCTCATGCCACAGCGGCACGTTCTCGTAAGCGGACAGCATGTGGCCGCGGATAACCCGGGAGAGGCCGGAGATGTTCTCGCAGCCGATGGGGTTGCGCTTGTGAGGCATGGCCGAGGAGCCTTTTTGGCCCTTGGCAAAGGGCTCCTCCACCTCGCGGAACTCGCTCTTTTGGAGGCCGCGGATTTCGGTGGCGAACTTGTCCATGGAGGTGGCGATAAGCGCCAGAGTTGCCATGTATTGAGCGTGGCGGTCCCGCTGGAGAGTCTGGGTGGAGATCGGCGCCGCTTTGGTGCCCAGCTTGCCGCAGACATACTCTTCGATGAAGGGATCGATGTTGGCGTAGGTGCCTACCGCACCGGAAATTTTGCCGTATTGCACCTCGTCAGCCGCGCGGCGGAAACGCTCCAGGTTCCGCTTCATTTCTTCATGCCACAAGGCCATTTTCAGCCCGAAGGTAGTCGGCTCCGCATGAACGCCGTGGGTGCGCCCCATCATGGGAGTGTCCTTGTAGGCGATGGCCTTGTCTTTCAGGATGGCGATGAAATTCTCCAGGTCCTTCTCCAGAATCCGGTTGGCTTGGAGGAGCAGGTAACCCAGGGCGGTATCCACCACATCTGTGGAGGTCAGCCCGTAGTGGACCCATTTGCGCTCCTCGCCAAGGGATTCGGAAACCGCGCGGGTAAATGCGATTACGTCGTGGCGGGTCTCCTGCTCGATTTCGTAGATGCGGTCAATGTTGAAGGTAGCGTTGGCGCGGAGAGCGGTGACGTCCTCCTTGGGGATAACCCCCAGCTCCGACCAGGCTTCACAGGAGAGGATTTCAACCTCCAGCCAAGCCTTGAATTTGTTCTCTTCTGTCCAAATGGACGACATTTCCTTGCGGCTATAACGCTCCAGCATGTGGAACCTCCTAAGGAGCTGCGAGGAAATGAGTACCCGCTTTTGCTGATAAAATCTCCACGGTTAGCTGATGCTTACGATGCCGGCTTTCCTTCAGAAAGCCCTGAGGGAGTTTTGTCAGCAAATTAGCGGTACTTTATTTCGTCGCAGTCTCTAATAATGTGCTTAATGCTCATATGGTTGCGCCGGTGGGGCTGGCGTTTACGTCATTTTCTTTGTTTCTGCCTTTCTCCAAATGCAAAACTGCAGTTATTTTCCCCCGTTCCTCTCTTTAAAAGGGGGCTTCCTGCAAAAGTGCAGTTATTTTTAGTCGTTCAGCCTCCAAAAGGGGCGTTTCCGCAAAATAACTGCATTTTTGCAGGATAGGTGGCTGCTATCGCCAAATGCTGCGGAAATAACTGCACTTTTGCAGGATGAGCTGCGAGAGTTGGGCATGAGCCGGGATCGGCTGCGTACGGTTGGCATGAGCTGGGATCGGCTGCGTGCCGGGAATGAACCGGGATCGGCTGCGTGCGGCTGGCATGAGCCGACAACAAACGGTCCGGCCGCTATCCTCGTGGGCGCAACATCCTGCCTTTTAACTCCAAGCCTTGCATTCCTCCGCCCAGATGCCGGTCTCCCGGACCCAGGCCAGCGCCGCATCCGTGTTCTGCGCCAGCAGGTTCACATGGCCCATCTTCCGCCGGGCCTTGGCCTCGGCTTTGCCATAGAGGTGGAGCTTCAGCGCCACACCCTCCGGCTCCTTCTCCTGCGCCGCCAGCCAATCCAGCAGCGGTGCCTGATGCTCGCCCAGCACATTCACCATCACTACCGGGGACAACAGCTCCACCGGGCCCAACGGCAAATTGCAGACGGCCCGCACATGCTGCTCAAACTGGGAGGTGGCGCAGGCTTCCATGGTGTAGTGGCCGGAGTTGTGGGGGCGGGGGGCCAGCTCGTTTACGTACAGCTCGCCGGACTCCGTCACAAACATCTCCACCGCCAGCAGGCCCACCATGTCCAGGGACTCCGCCAGCCGGGCGGCCAGCGCCTCAGCCCGCTGCTGCACCTCCGCCGGAATCCGTGCCGGCACAATGGACAGGTGCAGGATATTACCCACGTGGATATTCTCCGCCACCGGGAACACCTTCACCTCGCCCCGAGGGCTTCTGGCGGCAATGGCTGATATCTCCTGCCGGAAGGCGATGAACTGCTCCAGCACCAGCTCCACGCCGCTTTGGCGGAGAGACGCATAAGCGGCTCCGCATTCGTCCGGCGAACGCAGCACCCATTGGCCCTTGCCATCGTAGCCGCCGGAGACCGTCTTCAGCACACAAGGTGTGCCGAACCGGGCCACCGCCGCCTCCAGCTCTGCCAGGCTGCCCACCGGCGCATAAGGCGCCACCGGAACTCCGGCAGCCTCAATGGCACGCTTCTCCCGCAGCCGGTGCTGGGTGGTGTGCAGCAGCTTGCTGCCTTGGGGCACATAAGACTCCCGGGCCAGCATCTCCGCCACCCCGGAGCTGACATTCTCGAATTCGTAGGTAATTACATCCGAAATCCGGGCCAGCTCCCGGGCCGCCTCCTCGTCACCGTAAGACGCCGTGATCTGGCATGCCCCCGCCTGCTGCATAGGCGAATCCGGTGACGGCTCCAGCGTGGCGAAGCGGTAGCCCATATGGGTGCCTGCCAAGGCCAGCATCCGGCCCAGCTGTCCGCCGCCCAGCACCCCGATGGTGCTGCCGGGCAGGATCACTTTTCCCGGCCCGCCCAATCTGTCATTTCCGTTCATCACTGACCTGTCCACCTTTCGATTAAGCCGTCAGCGGCCCTGCATCCTGGAGCAGCAGCTCCTCGTTCCGTACATCAGCCCTGCTCACACGAGCCGGTCGCTGCTCTCCGCCGCTTCCTTGCCGATCCGCTCCCGCCGTGCTGCTACCTTGGCCGACAGCTCCGGGTCGAAGGCGCCCAGAATCTGGGCTGCCAGCAGCCCGGCATTGGTAGCTCCGGCGTTGCCGATGGCCACAGTCGCCACGGGGATGCCCCCGGGCATCTGGACGATGGACAACAGGGAGTCCAGCCCGTTTAAGGTGGAGCTCTTCACCGGGACGCCAATTACCGGCAGTACCGTCTTGGCCGCCACCATACCCGGCAGATGGGCAGCGCCACCCGCTCCGGCGATGATCACCTTGATGCCGCGTCCGACCGCCTGCTCCGCATACTGAAACATCAGATCCGGCGTGCGGTGCGCGGACACCACCTTCTTTTCGTAAGGGATACCGAATTCCTCCAAGGGCTGGCAAGCAAGCTTCATGGTTTCCCAATCCGACTGGCTGCCCATAATTACTCCGACGACTGGCGTCATGCGAACGACCTTCTTTCCGTAAAGACGGTTATATGATGAATGCATCCGGCGGATAGGGCCTCCAAAACCGTTTCCCGCAAATAGTCCCCCAAAAGTGACGAGATGCTCTGAAGCGTATTCCGGGTACTTTTGGGGGAGCCCCCGGTGAAGATGTGCATAAAACAGCATCCTCATAAAAAACAACGCGGCAAGCCAATATTCACCTGTGGCCGCAAAAGCAGATAGCCGCAGGCAAAAGGCAAAGGAAGGACCCCAAAGGGTCCGGCCTTCCCGGCGGTTTCCCAGGCGTGTCTGACACGCCCTGCGCGCATGCAGCACACAGGCGCAAAACCCCGCTAAACCGGGGCGCCTGCTGCACACACAAAAGCAATTGACGGATATGAGCGAATATGGCTGCCGCGTAAAATTCCGCAGGGCAGACCCAAATAAAGCATCCTTCGCTCGTAGTCCGGTCATTTACGGCAACCGGGTAGAAACGTTCGGGCCCTATCCCCGAATATATACGAGTTAAACAGCGAATGCAAAATATAACAGTTTACTTGTTCATGTTAAGTTTAACAGCCGTGCAGCGGCTATGTCAACCTTAAAAACCGAACGTTTGTGTAGATCGGTTGAATATAGTTCGTATTTTAACAGCGGTTTCAAAGCGCCTCGCTGCCCCGTCAAGGAGCCAGAAGCTTCACCGCCGCCTGAAGCTGCGGGTCATTCTGCTTGAGCTGCGCAGCCAGGAGCTCCATCATCTTCCTTAAAGTCTCCCCACCTGCCGCGCCGGTGGCCTGCAACCCTTGAGCCGACTGGAACGCCTTTACGGCCTCCGCTGTTTTCCCGTCGAAATAGCCATCCTTCCGCCCGGGGTCAAAACCCAGCGCCGCCAGCATCACCTGGATGCTTTTCACCTCGGTGGCGTAGCTGTCCTGCTTCCATTCCTTATCCGGGCTGACATACGGCAGCGATGCATATTCCGGCAG
>JAEWAA010000535.1 GCA_023391955.1 Bacillota bacterium
GAAATTGCTGCGGCTATCCGGACTGTCTGCGGCGGGGGGATGCTGCTGGACGCCAAAGCCCGCCCGAGCATTATCCGGGCACTGGACGGCCTGCCCCGGGAGCTGTTGGAGGAGCAAAGGCGGGACCCGTTGGCCTTGCTCACTCCCCGGGAGCGCGATGCGGTCCGGCTTTTGCTGGACGGCAAAAGTAACCGGGAAATCGGCGAGGCGATGTACGTCACCGAAGGCACGGTCAAGAATTATGTGTCGCGGATTCTGGAGAAGCTGGAGCTGCGCAGCCGGGCAGAGCTGATCGTGTATCTGGGCTTTCTGCGCCAGCATCCTTAAGAAGCGCTAACGAAACTGACGCACGTTATTTTGCGAAAAACAGGCATGTTAAAAATTTAACGAATCTGGAACACGCTATTTGCCCGCTTATAAGCAGTTTGGCACTGAATTCGGACCAATAGCGTGGCAGAGATTCGTTAGATTGCAAAAAGGCCAATAAGCAGCCTAATAGCGTTGCTCAGATTCGTTAGCGCACTGCGCCGGGCTTCCTTCGCTGCGGTCACATTTTTTGTAAACAAAGGCTTGCAATTGGATCCCCCAAGGAGGAAAATGAAGGAAACGCCCTGAAAACGGAGGGTTCGTATGATCATTGATATCCACGCCCATGCTGCAGGTGATTACAGCACCGTTGATTCCCTCAAACAAATGGCCGCGAAATACGGGATTGAAAAAATCGGTTTATGCACCAGTCCCAAGAATATCCAGACGCTCCAGACACCGCCGAATATGCCGTTTACCCAGAAGCCCGACAGCATTTATATGATGAACCGGTTCAATAGGCTGGCTTACCGGCATTTTCTGAAGGGTGACGGTGAAGGTAACCGGTATGTCTCCGATTTAAGGGATCAGCTGCCTGAGCTGGTGGTCCCGTTTCTCTGGGTCAATCCGCTGGATGCCGGACACATGGATCGTTTGGAGGAGAATCTCCGCATCTACCGGCCTGGGGGCATCAAGCTGCATCAAGCGTGGAATCCCTTCCGGATTGACGGTATTGAGTTTAAGAATCTCGTGGATATAGCCACCTCGCATAAACTGCCTGTTTTCATCCATGTTTATTCCAAGAAGGAAGTGCTGAAGCTGCTGCGTTTCATCAAGGAAAACCCGGACGCGGTTTTTATTATCGGACATTTAACCGGTACCGGCCTCTTCAGCAATAGTGGTGTGAACCTGAAGAATATCTACTTTGATACCTCCAGCTCCAAGAGGATTCAAGGGAATGACATCAAGCAGTCCATCGAGGCTTTTGGCTACGAGCACATCGTTTTTGGTACGGATACGCCTTATGCCGGCATTGAGGAACAGATTGGGAGAATTGAACGGTTGAACTTGTCCGATCATATAAAAGAGCATATTTATAGCCTAAATGCGAGAAGCCTGTTGGCTTTAGGTTAATAGAAGACCTGCTAATATGAAAGCTATGTATAGAAAAACGCCTGGCTTGTTTTCGAAGCACAAGGCGTTTTATGTTTAATATAGGGTAGGAATGGGCGGACAAGAAACAGCATTGATTAATCTCGGATCAAATCCGTAATACGCCCAGAAAAACCCATTCCACCGATAGCCTGAAATGCCGCTTTGCTCTACGCTAATAGGGTAAAACCAGAAGCTGTCCCCATTCCATAACCAAACATAAGTATATTGTTGCACGCAGTCCACGATATAAGAGACATCAGGTTTTGGCGGAGCGTAAGAAGGGGGCGGGGGAAGCTGTACGGCAGATCCTTGATAACCTGGCATAAATGCCATCGCTTTCCCTCCTCACTAAGATAACAAAACGATAACAAGCAATTCGAAGAGGACTAATGTAAGGATCGCCATGTCGCTAGGTCCGTAAAAAGGCCGGTGGCTCCCTTGGGTTGAAACTCTTACATGAATGTGACCACTGTCGCAGCCCACAATTACACCTTCAATAACATGGCCATCTAATGTCTGAATGCGGACGAACCGGTTAATATGTGTGCTGCAAATGTGATGTACACGATCGCGGATGGATCTTAAGGTGTGTGTAACGTTCGGATCTGCTTGATAAAGAACCTGCTGATGTGCGCCCTGATGCTGAGGGATAAAACTCATACGTATGACCTCCGTAAAGCTTCATAGTAAATACTCTTCATCCTATGCGAATACCCAGTGTTTCGTTCCCCTTGCTGTGCCGGGAGTTACGAACTGAATTACCGGAGCATATGATTTCTTATTGGAGGCGATACGTATGCTCTTTGTTTTATTTCAGCTTATTGGCGGGGTTATTCTGTCCTTCGGGTGGATTCCTCAAATCATTCAGATGTTAAGAACGAAATCGGCTGAAGACTTAAATATGAATACCTTTTTGCTGTTATTTACAGGAATCGGATTTATGGAGGTTTATGGAGTTCATTTGGCTATGGAGGGTGTTGGGTATGCATTTCTCATCACGAATAGCATGTCTCTCATTTTAGTTGTCATCATTCTTGCACTCATTATGAAATATAGGCGCCCTGCAGAAAAATGAGATAACGGTCATCCGTCATGCACTTCCATGTGCTGAGGGGTGGCCTTTTTAGTTTTCTCATGTAAAAATGCGGATTGGGCGTTGGAGGAATGCCGCGGCAGATAGCGAATGTAGGGGGAGGATGCAAAAAGGCAAATACGAAGGTAGAATAGATCCTCAGAGGAGGGATACAGGCATGAGCGTGAAACATGGGGAACTAGAGTGGATGGAGGAGCTGCGTCCCGAGCTTGTGGGTTATTGCTACCGGATGATGGGGTCTGTCTTCGAAGCGGAGGATGCGGTGCAGGATGCCCTGGTCCGTGTCTGGCAGAGCTGGGACCAGCTGCAGCAGGAGGGTTCCCGCAAGGCCTGGGTGTACCGGATTGTGACGAATATCTGCATCGACCGGCTGAGAAGCGCGAAGCGCCGGGCTCTTCCGATGGATCTGTCGGAGCCTGCCGCGCAGATTACGGAGCCTAAGGATCAGCTGCCCAACGCCTCATGGGTATGGCCTATACCGGACTCTATCGGCAATCCCGCGGATATTGTGGTGAGTAAAGAGAGTATCCGGTTATCGTTTATTGCGATTCTGCAGACCCTTCCGCCCCGGCAGCGCGCTGTGCTGATTCTGCAGGAGGTCTTCCGGTGGCCGGCCACTCAGACGGCAGAGGCCATGGGTATGACCGTGGCTGCGGTAAACAGCGCCTTGCAGCGGGCACGGGCAACATTAGGGAAAGCGGAGCTCCGGTCAGAAGCTCTGCAGGAGCTGGATGATGATGCGGACCAGGAGCTGCTGTCCCGTTATGTGGAGGCCTTCGAGCGGTATGACATTGATTCGCTGCTGGTGTTATTCCATGAGAACGGCAGCTTGTCCATGCCGCCTTTTGTGATGTGGGTGGACGGCAGGCCGGATATGTCCTTGTTCTATGAGACCACACGGCTCCACTGTCTTGGCTCCCGCTTGCTGCCTGTCCGGGCAAACGGCGGTTGTCCCGCATTTGCGCAGTATGTACCTGCCGGAGACAAGGGGCTGCTGCAGCCGTGGGCGATTCATATGCCCCAAATCAAGGATGGCAGGATTCTGCATCTCCATCATTTTATCGATCCGGCCTTATTCGGCCGGTTCGGACTGCCTCCCTTTTTGGATGCAGAAACAAATTTATCAGCGTACCGATGATTTCTTCCAGGCCCGTTCGTCTATACTCATGATAGTGAAAATAGATGGGCGCTCAAGCCTAAGGAGGATTCATCGATGACCGTAAAATTGACCCCGTATATTACCCTGGAGGGAAAAGTGAAAGAAGCGATCCGGTTTTATGAGGAAGCAATCGGAGCGGAGATCCTCTCTTTGGCCACCTATGGGGATATGCCGAACATGCCGGAGACGTTCACCGACGAGCTCAAAGAACTGGTGGCCCATGCCAAGCTGCAGATTGGGGGCTCCGAGCTGATGCTTTCCGATGCTTTTGGCGGGAGCATTGAAGCGGGGAAACGGGTGACCATTTGTATCACAACCAACGACG
>JAEWAA010000541.1 GCA_023391955.1 Bacillota bacterium
GGAGACGGTGGAGCTGGCCCGGGTGGTGGAGCGGCTGCGGAAGCGGCTGGGAGGGGAGGCGGAGACGGCTCCGGCCCGGGAGCAGGAGGAGCGGCAGGTGATCCGGCGGGTCAAGGAGATGATCACCGCGCAGTTGGATCAGGATATTTCCCTGCAGCTATTGGCCGGACAGGTTCACCTGAACCACCGGTATCTCTCTGCCCTGTTCAAGTCGGAAACCGGGCAGAACCTGTCCGATTACGTCACTCAGATGCGGATCGAACGGGCCAAGCAGCTCCTTAAGGGCACCCAAATGAGGGTCCAGGATATCGCACCTTTGTCCGGTTATCCCAATGTGAAGTATTTCCTGGCTATCTTCAAACAAAGCGTCGGGGCTACCCCCTCGGAGTACCGGGAAAATCCCGATACAATTTGAACCTTTTCTGCATTCTGCGCCATTATGGCGGTTTCCCGGATTCCCTATAATGAGAATGTAAGCGCTTATAATAATAAGATAAAGGGGATTGGGACGATGACCCTGAAATGGAAATCCGCTTTTGCTGTTATGCCGGTTGTTCTTGCTTTGGCTGCATGCGGAGGCAATACCGCCACTCCGTCCGCCTCAACGGCGCCAGGCACAGCCGCTCCGGGAGCTGCCACCGCCGCCACCCAGGCGCCCGCCAAAAACGTAAGCCTGAAGTTCAGCTTTTGGGGCAATGACACCCACAAGAAGATGTATGAGGACATCATCGCCAAGTACAAGGAAACCCATCCGCATGTGTCGGTGGAGATTGTGACCATTCCCTTTGCCGATTACCAGCAGAAGCTCTCTATTATGACCGCCTCCAAGTCAGCCCCGGATATTGCCTGGCTGGCGGAGCGGATGATCCCCCAATTCCTGTCCGGCGGACAGCTGGCGGATTTGGAGCCGCTCAAGAAGGACGGTGCCTACAAGTTCGAGGATGTGGTGCCCAGCACGCTGAATCTGGTAACCAAGGACAGCAAGGTGTACGGCATCCCCTTTTCCACCCCGCCGATGATGATCTATTACAACAAGACTCTCTTCAAAGCTAAGAATCTGGCCACACCCACCGAGCTTTACAAGCAGGGCAAATGGACGTATGACGAAATGCTGAAGGCCGCCAAAGCTTTGACGGATTCCTCCAAGGGGGTGTATGGCGTCAACTTCGTGCGCAACGGCTGGCAGAACTGGCCGGATGCTCTGCAATCGCATTTTAATGCCTACGGCGCCTCCATTTTCAGCCCGGACGGGAATAGCTTTACCCTCAATTCCAAGGAAGGGGAGCTGGCCCTGCAAAGCTACTCCGACATGATCTTCAAGGATAAGGTCCATCCCAAACCCGGCGACCAGACCACCTTCGATACCGGCAAAATCGCCATGCAGAAGGAGCTGTTCAGCTATATGGGCAAGGCCAAGGCGGTGAAGGACTTCGAATGGGACATCGCCCCGCTGCCCGCAGGCCCCAACGGTCCCGGCACAACCCTGGGTTATGCCGCTTATACCGTCATGAAGGATTCGCCCAACTATGCAGAAGCGGTGGAGCTGTTGAAGTTCATGACCAACCCGGACAATATGAAGCTGACGTCGCAATATTTTGTCCCCAGCCGCAAGTCCATCCTGGAGTCCGAGGAGTTCTTCAAGCAGGGCCCGTCGGCGGAGAGCGTGAAGCTGTCGGTGGTGGATCAGATGGCCAAGGCCAGCTCCCTGCCCTCCCATAAGAACTGGCAGCAGATCGATACCCGTATGCAGACCATACTGGATTATCTGTACACCCAAAGCTCGCCGGTTAAGGATGTGCTGTCCAGGGCGGAGAAGGAAGTGGGTCCGCTGCTGAAATAAACAGAGTTGGCCGTCCCGCCTGCACATCACCGGTGGGGCGGCCTGTCTAAAAGGAGTGGAGATATGGAATCCGTACAACCCAACACCGCCCTGCCGGGCCCACGGCCCGCATCACCCGGCAGCAGAAGAAGCAAGCTCCGCACCCGGGACAATTGGTATGGATACCTGTTTATATCGCCGATTGTGCTGGGCTTCGCCGCTTTTATGCTGGTGCCGATCATCTGGGCGCTGTACATGAGCTTTACCAATGAGTCGCTGATGGGCGGCTCGGAGTGGATCGGTCTGGACAATTATACTCGGGCCTTCCGGGATGATCCGCTGTTTTGGACGTCGGTGTTCAATACCCTGTATTTCTCGGCGGGGCTGATTCCCCTGAACCTGGCGTTGGCGCTGGGACTGGCTCTGCTGCTGAACCGGAAAATTCCCGGCATCGGCCTTTTCCGCACGGCTATCTTCACCCCGGTTATCACCTCTGTGGTAGTCTGGGCCATCGTATGGAAGTACATTTTCGCCACAGATGCAGGCTTAATCAACCAGCTGCTGAAGCTGGCAGGGGTAACGGGACCTGCGTGGCTGTACGACTTTGATTTGGCTATGCCGGTGGTAATTGTGGTCAGTGTGCTGAAGAATGTGGGGCTCAACATGGTCATCTTCCTGGCCGCCCTGCAGGATGTGCCCGCTATGTATTACGAGGCGGCCCGGATTGACGGGGCCAGCCGGATGCGGACCTTCCGGTCCATCACGCTGCCGATGATATCCCCATCCCTGTTCCTCGCGCTGGTGCTGACCCTGATCGGCTCCTTGAAGGTATTCGCCCAGATCCAGGTTATGACGGACGGCGGACCGGGCACCAGCACCCATGTCCTGGTCTATTACATCTATAAACAAGCCTTCAAGAACTTCGAGTTCGGCTATGCGTCCTCCATTGCCTTCATCCTCTTTTTCCTGGTGCTGGCTCTGACGCTGGTCCAATGGAATCTGCGCAAAAGGTGGGTGTACCATGAAGAATAATATCCTGCGCCGCCTTCCCGTATATGCGCTGCTTACGGCAGTGTCTGCCCTGGTCCTGTTTCCCTTCCTGTGGATGCTGACCACCGCCTTGAAGGACCCGACGAAGATCTTCCTGTTCCCGCCCCAATGGATCCCCCAACCGGTGGCTTGGCGGAACTTCGCGGATGTATTCACTGCGCAGCCCAGCTTCCCGCTGTACTATTGGAACAGCTTGTATATCGCTGCTGTAGTCACAGCCGGGACCTGTCTCGTTTCCGCCTTGGGGGGCTACGCCTTCGCCAAGATTCCCTTCCGCTTCCGCAACGTGATCTTCCTGATGCTGTTAAGCGGCATGATGATCCCCACGGAGGTAACGGCCATTCCCATGTTCGTCTGGATGACCAAACTGAATCTGGCCAACACCCATTTTCCGCTGATTTTCCCGCCGATGCTGGGCCGGGAGGGCTTGTTCGGCGTATTCCTGCTGCGCCAGTTCTTCATTACGGTGCCGGGGGAATTGGATGAAGCGGCCAAAATCGACGGCTGCGCTCCTTGGAAAACCTTCTGGCGGATCATGTTTCCCCTGGCGGGTCCGGCATTGTCCACCCTGGCCATCTTCACCTTCCTGCACAGCTGGGACAATTACTTCGATCCCCTGATCTTCATCAGCACCGACCGCCTGTTCACCTTACCCGTAGGGCTCAAGCTGTTTACCGATGCGGCAGGCACTCAATGGAATCTCCTGATGGCCGCCTCCGTTATGGCAACCTTGCCCCTGATGTTGGTGTTCTTCTTCGCCCAGAAGAAGTTCATTGAGGGTGTGGCTATGACCGGCTTAAAATAGGCTGCCGCTTTTCCGGTGCCGCGGTTTCTGACACTCCGAAATTATGGGAAATAAAGTGGGAGTATCCCAACTTAATTTTCTGTCCTGAGATTCCCGCTCCCTGCATAAGCATGTTGGGGAGAGGAGTGGTAGGGATGGACAAGAAGGTGAAGCGTTACTACGACTTGAAGCAGAAGCAAAAGGAGCTGGAGCAGGAGCTGTCGGAGCTGCGTACCGAGATTCTGCAGCACAGCGAAACGCTGGATGCCCAGGAATGGGAGGCGGGCAGCTACCGGGTGAAGCTGGTGCTGCAGGAGCGTAAGGAATATGACGAGGAGAGGCTGTACCGGGCCTTGCCCGATCCTGAGGTGTGGCGGCTGTTGTCCAAACCGGATGCGGCCAAAATTGCCGGGCTGGTGAAGCTGAAGGTCATTTCCGAGGAGAAGCTCAAGGATACGTACGATACCAAAAGCGTTCCGCTGCTTTATGTGGAGCGGAAATAAACCGGCATCCGCCGGTTTTTTTGTTTTATGGAAAAGGAAGCGCATTCAGTTTGTCAGGGTTATGTTCGGTTATATAGAAAAAGTGGATAGGTATGGCAGGAAACCTTCCCGAAATAGTGTTCCTTATGGCAAAATGCGTGTATAGTAAGAAATGGCAGGACTTTAGTCTGGGGTGAACAGGAAGGAGTAGACATGGAACCCAATTCATCCGTGCATAACGAGAGCTGTGACCGGAAAGTGGCAATACGCATGCGGAATTCAACCTCTCATTTTTATCACCAATCCGCGCCAGTATTTCTTTTGAACCGGAAGGGGGAAATAATCCAGGCCAACTCCAAGTTCAAGGAGGTCTACGGCAGCCGGATTATGGGCGGACATTATCATACTGTGATGCAGAAGGATGACATTTCCCAGGCAGATGAGATTTTTCAGAGGACGCTGCAGGGGGAAACGGTAACGGTCGACGGGATAGAATGCCAATACGCGCAGGGAATGCGGTATTATCAGGTCACCACCATGCCCTGGTCAGAAGGGGAGGCCGTCAACGGAGTGTTCTGTATTGTTCAGGATGTCACGGAGCATAAAATGGCTGAGGAAGCTTTGCGGAGGAGTGAGGCGGCACTTCGGGTGTCCCTTCACATAGCCAAGCTGGGAAAATGGGAATGGGACGTGCACCACAAGTCCATCCATCTCTCCGACGAAATGTATGTGATTCTCGGATTGGGGCAGGACTGCACCAGAG
>JAEWAA010000618.1 GCA_023391955.1 Bacillota bacterium
GATAAGCAGGGATCAGCAGAGACTCCGTTTGGAACAAAGTGCCGTCCATATCGAAGATCATCGCTTCCGGTTTGGCAAACATGGGACTTGCCTCCAATCAATCGTATGTAGTCTTCGAACCCTGCTATTATGAAAACATGCCTGACAGCCCCTGTCAATCCGGGAGACCGTATGAAGAGTAAGGCTGCCGGCCATAGAAGCCGCCAGCCTGCACTCCTTAAATGAAAGGGAAGCCTCCTCCGTAGCCGTAGCCGGGATAACCGAAGCCGCCTCCATAACCCCCGCCATAGCCGTAACCGGGATATCCATAGCCATATCCTCCATACGCATACGGACCGGTGCCGATGGCCAGAAGGTCGAACAGCACCAGCGGAAGAACCGCTTTGGTCCGGGCCTTGCCTTTTTTCTGGAGAAGATGGAGCCGGCCGCCGCTGGAGATGCGGACAAGCTTGCCGGAAGCCACGCTGCCATCCTTTTTCAAGCAATACACCTGTTTGCCCACGAGCTTCTGGACATCCTCTATGCGAACCTTTCCTGCCATGCGCTCTCCTCCTTCGGTCGTGTAGAGTCACTACGCTACCATATTATGCAGGCCCGGGGCACCAATCTTGGACAGGAGTGGATATAACATCCCCCAAAAGTGAAGAGATGCTTTGAAGCGGAGTCCGAATACTTTTGGGGGAGCCCCCGGAGATCAAACCCAAAAGTGAGGCGATGCTCTGTAGCTTATTCCCGGTACTTTTGATATGATAGGTAGAAAAAACTGCGCCTGCGCGAGAATGCGTTGAAGCGGCAGCGCAGCATGCTGAGAGCGAAAGGAAGATAACGATGCCCCTTATTTCTGTCCGTTCCGTATCCTACGACCATCCGCATCTGCATCAGCTGATCCGGAATTTAGATGAGGAGCTTCTCGAGCGTTATCCTCCGGAAGAAATTTTCACCCTGGATTTTTCCGATCCTCATGTACAGGAAATTTCCTTTGCTGTTGCGTATTTGGGCGATACACCCGTTGGCTGCGGCGCCATCCGGCCTCTGGAAGGGGAAGAAGCGGAGCTGAAGCGTTTTTTTGTGGAGCGTCCGCACCGGGGAAGCGGAGCCGCGGCGCTGATTCTGCGGCATCTCGAAGAGAAAGCCCTGGAGGACGGCTACCGGATTATCAAGCTGGAGACCGGGCCGGAGCAGCCCGAATCCTTGCGCTTCTACGCCAAAAACGGCTACTACGAAATCCCGCGTTTCGGGCCTTATACGGAATGTCACAGCAGTATGTGTTTTGAGAAAAGACTGCAGCCGGCAAGCGCGTAATCATTTCCGGGGAAATAGTTCTTTCAGCCCGGGTTGAAGGACCGGGACCCCCGATTCGGATAAACAAAAGGACAGGCCATTGGGGCCTGTCCTTTTTTGCACCAACACAGCATGTACATGCATGAATTAGTGGATAGCCTTCTTCTTGAAGCGGCCGCCGCGCACGTCATGGATATTGCCCACGGCCACAAACGCATTCCTGTCTATTTCTCCGACGATAGTCTTCAGCTTCGCTTCCTCGATCCGGGTAATGACGCAGAAGATAACGGTTTTGGCACCTCCGGTAAAACCGCCTTCGCCGTTCATATATGTTACGCCGCGGCCCAGCCGGCTCATAATAGCCTCCCCGATATCGCGGTAATCATCGCTGATCACCCATACAGCCTTGGATTCATTAAACCCTTCGATGGTGATGTCGATCACCTTATAGGCGATGAAGTAGGCAATCAGGGAATACATGGCATGATCCCAGCCGAACACAAATCCGGCGCTGCCCAGAATGAAGATATTGCAGCCCATGACAATCTCCCCTACGGAGAAGGGAAGCCGTTTGGTGAGAAGGATTGCGACGATTTCGGTGCCGTCAAGAGATCCGCCTACCCGGATGACCAGGCCAACGCCTATGCCGAGAATTACACCGCCGAATACGGCTGCCAGAAGCGGATCAATGGTTAATGGCTTTACAGGATGGAGAAAATAAGTACCGATGGACATGATGGCTACGCCGAACAACGTGGAGAGGGCAAAGGTTTTGCCGATTTGCTTATAACCGAGGAAGAGAAACGGCAGATTGAAGAAGAAGAGAAATATACCGAGGGGCAGGCCGGTCAGGTGCGAGGTAATAATGGAAATACCGGTGATGCCGCCGTCAATAATGGCATTGGGCACCAAGAATATTTCCAGTGCTACCGAAACCAGCCCCGCTCCCATCACAAGTAAGAGAATTCTGGTCAGAAACTTGGCAGTCGTCAATCTGACATGCCGGGGTTGCTGAAGTACTGCTTGACCTTCCGTCATGAAGATTCCTCCGATTCCTTAGATTCCTTGGTCTGGCTCAGCTCGAATTCTACATTAAGCTCCTGAAGCACAAGCTCCAGTGCGGTCAGCTGCCCCTGCAGAAAGTCATGCTTATCCGATAAATCCGTTTGCTTCAAGTGGCTTCTCAAGATCCGAATCCTGACCTCCAGTCGTTGGCAGAAGGATTCAACTTTCGATTTGCGGTAGGTTTCGGCCATCATACACCTCTATAAGGATGGTATTCTCCGGGCAGCAGGGAGAGGGAAAATGTTCATACTCCATTGTATACAGATGTATACATCAAGTCAATTGCCTGGAATGAAATTTTATCTGGTCGAAATAGGTAAAAAAATGACGACTTTTTTCCCATGTGCAGGACAAGGCTTCATGCTACTATTTGGA
>JAEWAA010000692.1 GCA_023391955.1 Bacillota bacterium
AGCTCCTCCTGAGTAAGCCCCTTCTGCTCCCGCAAATAGGTAATCTGTTCCCCGCAGGTGATCATATCATACCCCTTTCTCTATACATAAGCTTTTATTATAGATATCGCTTTCCGTCCCGAGTAGACACCGATTTTTGCCTTGGAAAATGCAATATCCTGATAAAGTTTCCCATTCGGGGAGAAGGTATAAGCAGGAATTATTGAAACTCCCCGGTTTTTCCGATACAATGTGTATCATATATATATCATAATAAATTTGCTTCCAAAAGAAAAGTCCCTAAATGGGACAAATAATGGAGTCCCCCGTCCGCCTGTGGGCATAGCATATGACGAGGGCAGGAAAGAGAGGAATTGTGTTGGAAAAGAAACCGCTGTCTGCCGCAAAATTGATGCTATGTCTTGTGCTCCTTGCCGTCCTGATTTTTTATCCCTCCGCAGATTCCCGTATCTTCCCCGATACGACCGCCCTCGCCGCCGGGGAAAACACCACGAAACAAGGAGGGACGACCATGCCTTATGCTGACTGGATTCAGCAGGAAATTGATTTTGGCACCCATTCCTTCTACTACTCGCCATGGCGGGCGTATATGGACACCTGGGATGCCAACAGATGGAGGGACACTCTGGGGATTGTTTTCAATGTGAGTCCCGATGAAGCGGATGCGACGGCACAGCTTCTGTCTGAGGCGGGTTTCGGAACCGCCCGTGTGGAAATCAACTGGGGGAATTTCACTTACGATGATCCCTCCAAGCTGGACCCGGCCCGTGAGCAGCAGTTTACCACCATTCTGCAGGCTCTCAAAAAGCATAACATCCGTCCTCTGATCCTCCTCAACGCCAATTCCGGCAACCCTGTTCCGACCAAGGGCTGGAAGGTCCAATTGGTGAAGGCAGCCCCCAAGGACAGCACCGAAATCCAAGTGGATAATACAAGCGGCATTGTCCCCGGATATACGGGCTTGAAGGGAATGGCTTACCAGACCATGTATCCGGTGATCACCGGCTGTGATCCCAATACCGGAATTTGCCAGCTGTCGGCGCCGCTTCCCAAGGCTCTGTCTGCGGGTGCCATTGAATTAAACAAGCTTATTGTCCAGCCCATGGGGGGAACGGTGTTTGCCGATGGCACTCCCAATCCTGCAGCCCAGGAAACATTGGACGGCTGGCTGGCGTACGTGAAGAATACGGCCGCCTTCGTGAAGCGGGTGATGAATACCGGAAATACCACCGATGCAGGGTTTGATATGGAGGTCTGGAACGAAATGACCTTCGGCTCCCATTTTCTGGACATCAACAATTATTATTCTCCCAAGCTGGAGTTCTCCCAATACCACACATTTAAGCAAGGGGACCGGGAAATCAAGGGCTCCGAGGTGCTGCTGCCGCATACGGCCGCACTTGTGGCTGACCCCAAAAACAATCTGCCGGGTGTCCGGGTGATCAGCGGCTTCTCCAACCAGCGCCCCTGGGACAACGGAGTCGAGCAGTGGGCAGGACAAAGCGGCTTCAGCCGGCATTATTACACCGGTTATATGGACAATAATTCCTTGATTAACCCGCAAGCCTATTCCAAAAAAGATGAACCCACACTTAATGCCCTGGGTACGATGGACGGCACACTGAAGCCCAATTCCGCCAACAAGATTGTGCCGGGGAGCAATTTTGTGCCCAGCCATATTGCCTCCTTCCCCGAATATTGGTTCTCCGGCTACAAAACCGAGAATGTGGTCCGGGATCTGCAGCCTTTCCCCAACTCGTTCCCGATGCATTTCCGCTACGCCAATCCGGGCAACGGGAAACAGGCGGAGGTGTGGATGACGGAGGGCAACTTCGACCGGCAGGGATGGTCCAAGGCGCTCCAGTCCTTGGGAGTGACGTCCACACATCCCGGTTATGCCGGGCTGATGCACAGCATGGGCGCCAAAACGACACTGCGCAGCTTTGCCTTTTTCGGCCATAAGGGCATCCAGACCTATACCATCTACGCGGCCAAAGGCGGTGACGGCTCCTTGGGTGTAATCCCGGAGGCCTTCTTCACGGCGCTGGCGGAAGCCAAATATGTGCTCACGGATTCCGTCCGGGCCAAAGCGGGGGCACAGCTGTCGGCCATCGCCAATGTAACCAAGCTGATGCAGCCCGGTGTGGACATCGAAAACCCGCGGCCCCTGAAGGTGGAGGAATGGACCCAGAAGAATCCCAAGGTTGTGGTGAAGGGCAACGGAACCAAGGAGCACCCGGATATTTATATGTCCCAGGACTTCGCTGTCCTCCCGTACCAGCTGGATGCCGGCAAGTTTGCCATCGGATATTATGTGGTAACCCGCGATGTGGCCCAGGTTTGGGATACGACGAAGAATGTGTCTGATCCCGCCCGGTATGCCCTGCCGCCGCAGGCCTTTACCCTTACCCTGTCCAATGTGAACGGCAAGGGGGCCCGTGTCCAAAGCTATGATCCCATTACCGGCACCACCTCGGGATTGGGAATCGTTAAATCGACAGACACCACCATCACGGTGCAGGTGGATGCCGTGGATTATCCCCGTTTCCTCCTGATTGACGAGGCGGCGGAAGGGCCGGTCATTTCTTCTCCTGTTTTGAAGAAAAACGCTAATGGCACAACGGAGCTGACCTTTGTCTCCAACGTGGACGGCACCGCCAAGATCACTTGGGGCACCTACCCCTTCAGGCAAAAGGGCAGCTTCAAGGAGGAATATTACCAGGATGCAGCCTTCCAGAAGAAGGTGTACGAGCGGCGTGTTTCCACGATCAACTACAACGGCGATTTGCCTCCCAAAACAGGCTCTTACCGTTGGGCCGGAACAGTAGCCCCGCAGTTTTCCGAACGGTATACCTTCTTGGCCTACTCCGGAGCCTGCAACAATGAATTGACCATCAATGGGAAAAATGTGATTAATCCCTGCGCAGGTCTATTGCGGGGAGAGGCGGATTTGAAGGCGGGAGAGGTCTATGATCTGAACCATCAGTATGTTTCCCGCTACAATTCGGCGCAAACCGTCATGCTGTATTGGGGCAGCGAAAGTCAGCCCAAGCAGCTGGTGGCTGCGGCCTCCTCCCAGGGTAAAACCGTAGCCGTGAAGAAAAACGAGAAGGTGACGGTGACCATCCCCGATCTGCTTGTCGGAGAGGGAGTTAAGATTTCTCTGGAGGCCAAAGGCCTCACCACCCGTTATCCCAGATGGGATTACGACGTCAGAGGAGTATTGTGGCCATAACCGATAGCTGCCAACGGCGCCCGACAAGGGCGCCTTTGCTTTAAAATTTCCAGTTGGCCTTGACTTCGGAAATGACCTGTAATAAAGTAAAATCACGATACAAAATGTATCATGATAAGACCGGGGGGTTTGAACCAATTGATCGCATTGCTGGAGCCGATTTTCGGAGATGGGAAGCCTCTTCCCGCTTGGGGAGAAGAGGAGTATAAGCTGGCGCTGAAGGACATCCGTTTGTCCGGCGTGGGGCCGCAGATCTGCCATTTTTTACGGGGAAAAGGGCTGCTTGACGAGACCCCCGCTTTTTTCCGGAGCGCCCTGAAGCAGGATTACCAGCAGGCCTTGGTTCAAAACCTATATATTCAAAAAATGGAACGGGAAATTCTCGCCGCCTTTGAGGCTGCGGCAATTCCGGTGATTCCGCTGAAGGGGCCCCGATTTGCAGAGGGGTACTTCGGCCATATGGCTGCACGTCCCAGCTCGGATATCGATCTTCTGGTCCATCCGGAGGATCTGAAGCGGGCGGAGCAATGTGTGGAAGCCCTCCATTTCCAAAAGGATAAGCAGGTACATAATCATGTGGTGCTGGCCAAGGCGACAGGGCCGGGCCAGGATGCCTTGGCTGTGGAGCTGCACTGGACGCTGGACAAGAAGAATTGGTCCAGTCTGGATGACCGGAGGTTTTGGGAGGAGGCCGGGGAGGCTGCGGGCTACCGCCACGTAAAGGAGCTCAGCCCTACCCACACGCTGTATTTTATATGCCTGCATGGCATGCGCCACCGGATGGATTCCATGAAGTATGTGATGGACATTGTCCAGATCCTCGCTGCTGCAGGGACACGCATCGATATGGGACGGCTATTGAGAGAAGCGGCGGCGGATAAAACGGCCAAACGGGTGAAAATCGCCCTGTCCATTGCCTGCGGGCTGTTTCCGGAGCTTCCCGCTTCCCGGTCCCTGCCCTTTCCCCTTGTGGAGACGGCGTGGACCTACTCCGCCATCGTCAAAAAACAGACCGGCGTGAAGGACATGGAATATTACCGGTATGTCTCCTTCTTCAAATTCCAGATATTCGACACCCTGAAGCATACCATAATGTCCCAAAAGCAGATCTACGAGCATACAGCCAAATATTCATCCTTTGAGGGGAATTGAAGGAGGACGGACCATGATCACGATGATCGATACCCGGGTGGGGGAGCATCATATCCGCTTTTTGGCGGAGACGGAATGGGTGGAAGCCTATATCCGCACCAAATTCCAGGTTCTGGACGGAATTTCCGGCGTGGGGCTGGATCTGGAGGTGGAGCTGGCGGCAGGGTACGGCAAGCCTTTTGTCAGCTTTGATGTGGCCTCCTCGGTGGAGGAGGGAGAGATCTTCTTCCGGCGGACGGATTACCGGATCCGGATTTCCGGAGACTTCCGGCAGGCCCACATTTCCGTATACGATGATTTTGCCTTGAAGCATGCTCTGATGAACCTGTACAGCTCCTACATTGTGCACAAGGGCTGGGGGCTTCTTGTCCACTCCTCCTGTGTGGTGGAGGCGGGCAAGGCGTATCTCTTCGCCGGTCACTCCGGTGCAGGCAAGTCCACTGTGGCGTGGCTGTCCCTGCCCCGGCAGGTGCTGTCCGACGAAGCGACGATCCTGAAGGTGGAGGAGGGCAGGGTGACGGTATTCGACTCCCCCTTCCGCAGCGGGCTGGAGATGCCGTACCACGGAGGCGGCTGCGAGCTGGCGGCCATCCAGTTTCTCCGCCAGTCCCCGGAGATCAAGCGGATTATGCTGGGGAAGTCCGACGCCATGATGGAGCTGTTCGGCAAGATTTTCTATTGGCCCCACATGCCCAGTGAAACGGTGAAAATCATGAAGCTGTTCCAGCATCTTATTGGCAATATTCCGGCGTATGAGCTGTATTTTCAAAAAAACGACGCATTCTGGAAGGAGATCTGCTAATGGCGACCTTTATCCGCGCAACCGACTCGGAGGCTGTAGAGCTGGATCAGGAATGGATTATCCTGCATCCCGACCAATTTACCGTGACCAAAATCAATGAGGTGGGCGGTGTCTGCTGGGGCCTGCTGAAGGAGCCGCAGACGGTTTCCTCACTGGCCGGGCATATTGCCACACGTTATGAGATCGACAGCAGGGAAGCGGAAGGGGATATTGAGGCTTTTCTGCTTCATATGCAGGAAATTGGAATGATCCGCCATGCAGGCTGACACCCAGGCCATTGCCAGGCTGATCCGGGAAATCGGGGAGCTGGAGATTCCGTCCAGCGGCACCAGCATGCGGCCATTGATCCGGGAGGGAGACCGCTGCCGGTTTGTTCCTTTGGCGGGCCGTCCTTCCCTTGGGGATATTCTGCTGGTGGCGGAGGCGGACGGACGGCTGGTGGGACACCGGTTAATCCGCGTGGCGGAGGCGGGAGAAGAGACGCTGTTTATCTGCAAGGGGGATTCCAATCTCAACCCGGATGCGCCTGCCAAAGCCAATCAGATTATCGGAAAAATGACGGACATCCGCAAGAGGCGGTTTGTGATGCATGCGGATCAAGGCCTTGCCCGCTGGTGGGGACGGCTCTTGGTGCGCCGGCCGGGGCTATCCCGGCTGATCCGCCTGTATCTGCGGGCGGAACGGCGCCTGCGGAATCTGCGGCAGCCGAAAGGAGGGCAGGCCGCAGCGGGTGGACCGGCTTCTGCGGGCAAGCCGCGCGGGGCCGGATATGAACATCCCCATGCGGGGAAGAAGCGGGGTTCGTTATGAGCGCATTGGAGAGAAGACAGCGGCGCGGCAGCCGGATCCGGATGCTCCGGCGTTTTCTGGAGCTGGGCGAGATGAAGCGGCCCATCGCCCTGCTGTGGCGCTTTATCAAACCGAGCAAATGGCTGTATATTCAGCTGATTGTGTATATGCTGGGCGGGATCGGCATGACCGTGATCTTCACCTGGTTTTTGCAGCAGCTGACCGATGCGGCGCTGAGCGGCAATGTGGGCAAAATTACGGAGCTGCTGCTGCAGGGCATTCTGGTGGTAATCATCAACAGCATGCTGACCTACCTCTCCAGCTATATCGGCACCGCTGCGGTGCAGCAGGTCAAACGGGATATGAAAAATACCATTTTCGGGCATATGGTCCGGCTGGAGGCGCGTTATTACAACCGGCACCACTCCGGAGAGTTTGTTTCCCGGCTGACCAATGACATTAACAATCTGGACGGCGCCATCGGCGGCAATCTGGTGCAGATGATCCGGCTGCCCCTGATGGCGCTGGCGTCTCTGTTGTACATGCTGACCATCAATTGGCGGCTGTCCGTAATTTGTCTTATGCTGGTCCCGGTGGCAGCGGTGGCGGGGAGCATGTTCGGCAAGCTGCTGCGCCGGAACACCCGTTTGATCCAGGAGTATCTGAGCCGGATGCAGGGATTTCTGCATGAGACCTTCTCCGCCAGTCCCATTATCCGCTCCTTTACCCTGGCCGGTCTGATGACCCGCCAGTATGAGAAGCATAACGCCCATCTGATGGGGCTGGAGATGAAGCAGGCCCGCATCCGGGGGATGTTTCAGGTAGGCTCGGCAGCTGTTGGCTCCGCCACCTTTTTCCTCAGCATGGGGCTGGGCGCCTATTTTGTGGCGGAGCAGACCATGTCCGTGGGCAACCTGGTGGCCTTCAACAATCTGATGCACCAGATGGTAGCCCCCTTGTCCGGTTTGGCCGGGCTGTGGGGCGGGTTCCAGCGTTCGCTCTCCTCAGCGGAGCGGATCGTCCATGTGCTGGAGGAGAAGGCGGAGCCCGGCTTTCCCGAGGAGGACGAACAGCCGGCGGAGAGCTCCTCCACAGCAGGAAGCTCCGCTCTTCCCGCCACGCCCACCGGCAGGACGGCAGCAGGAAGCCCCCCCTTCAACTCCCCGCCCACAGAGCGGTCTGATGGCATGCTGCGGGAAGAGGAGCCGGAGGCGGAACTGGTTGGGGAAGATTTATCCGGCGGTCCGTATCCTCCCGAAATTGTGCTTCGGGATGTATCCTTCACCTATGAGGATGGTGCGCCGGTGCTGGAACAGCTGAATCTTACCGTTCCGGCGGGCAAGGTGGTTGCGCTGGTGGGCCACAGCGGAGCAGGCAAAAGCACCCTGCTCAGCTTGCTTCAGGGCTTCTATAAACCGGACCAGGGAGAGCTGCTGCTGGACGGCATGCCCATGGGGCGGATTCCCCTGGGAACACTGCGGCGTTCCATTGCCTATGTGCCCCAGGAGACCTTCCTGTTCTCCGGCACCATCCGTGAGAATATCGGCTACGGTCGGCTGGGCGCCAGCCAGGAGGAGATTATGCAGGCGGCCAAAGCGGCCAATGCCCTGGATTTTATCAACCGGCTGCCCGAGGGCTTCGACACCCAGGTAGGGGAGCGGGGAGCCCGGCTCTCCGGGGGTCAACGGCAGCGTATCGCTATAGCCCGGGCCATCCTGAAGGATGCGCCGGTGCTGCTCCTGGACGAGGCCACCTCGGCGCTGGATACGGAGACGGAGCATCTGGTCCAGGAGGCGCTTGCTCGGCTGATGCACCAGCGGACCACGATTGTCATCGCCCACCGGCTTTCCACCATCCAGAACGCTGATCTTATTGCGGTGATGGATCACGGCAAGGTGGTGGAAACCGGGAGCCATTGGGATCTCCTGCGCCGCAAGGGCCACTACTTCAAGCTGTACCAGATGCAGTTCAAGGAGCAGCCGGCCTCCCCAGCAGACAGCAGCATCCGGCAGATCACGTGAAGTTAAGGCTGTGTCCGAACCCGCCCCTGCTGGCGGGTTTTTGATTTGCGGGGGAAACCCTTCCAGCTCTAAAGGAACTCAGAAGCCCTTACAGCAACAAAATCGGGGTTTTGAAATTTTTACGGAACTGAGAAGCCCTTACAGGCGCAAATTGGTGTAAATGAGGCCTATTTGGGGCGCTAGGCGCTTCTGAGTTCCGTTAAAACGTGAATCTATGCCCAAGGTTACTCTAAGAGCCGCTCAGTTCCGTTACGCTTCCTCACACTCAAACTGAAGGTGTCCAAAGCTCTGCCTGCTCATCTGAGCTGCCCCATCCGTCTACTATAATTCCCACTGATCGATTTACTCCAATCCTCACTGATCCATCAATTCTACTCCCTGCCATCTCATCCGTCTCCTCTCAGCTACACCATCTCATCATCCGTCATAACACCGCTTATCTGCCTGTCCAATTTAGAATCTTGAGCCAACAATGGTTTGGGTGAAATGGAGGTTACCTTCGAACACGGAAAATTTGTTGATATGCTGGGGTGAAGCGCCGAATGGAAGGAAGCTGAAGGAAGCATCGACGGGAGGAAGCACCGAAATAAGGGGGAGGAGCGCGGAGATGCAGGGGAAGAGTCAAATGTAGGGGAAGAGTCAAAATACAGAGACAATGGCAAATTTAGTGGAGTAGCGCGATCCAGTGGACGGTTTTACCCGGGGGGCTTCTGCTCTAAAGGAACTCAGCGGCTCTTACAGTAACAAAATCGGGGTTTTGGGATTCTTACGGAACTGAGAAGACCTTACAGGCGCTAATTTGTGTAAAAGAGGCGTACATGGGGCTCTAAGTGCTTCTGAGTTCCGTTACAATGTGAATCCTCGCCAAAAGCTGCTCTAAGAGCCGCTCAGTTCCGTTACGCACACTCCCTCCAGAATCTGGGGACTATCCCCCCTCTCTGATCCGTTCCCTGAGCCAGGGGGATAATAGGCCACAAGGGCAGCCCGTCCCTCTCCTGAGCCAAAGGGATAATAGACGACAAGAGCAGTAAACCACTACATTAACCGGCGGTGGAGTTGGAGCGAGCGGTGCGGGTGGCCGCCAGTCGTTGGCTCCAAAAAATCTCTTCTATATATATGGAAGCGTAATCATTGAAACTGTATGCGCTTCTATTTGTGAAATCGTTCATGTGGCATTGACAAGATACAATGTGTAACATAAATTAGTTCATATAGATTGCTTCATATCGTATCACGACATTGTTTGCACACTTTTGAAAACAAAAGAAAACCAGTGATGGAATGCGACATTTTCTCAATTACAGTTGACAAGATACAAATTGTATCATAAAGTTAGATTCAGGCGATGATACGAAACGTAACTTCGCATGCGAAATAGTTGATTATATTAACAGATTGGGAGTGAGGATGAGGTATGGAACTGAAAAACTATTGGCGGGCAGTGAAGAAGAGGCTCTGGCTGATCCTGCTTTGTGTAGCAGCTGCTACAGCAACGACTGCTTTTTACACCTTCGACCGGTATACACCCCAGTACCAGGCTTCCTCCAAGCTGGTCATCAATCAGACCTTCAGCAATGATTCCGGTGTAGAAATCATGGATACGGGAGCGATGAACAACAACATCCGCCTTATCGAAACCTACAAGGAAATCATCCGCAGCTCCGCCATTATGGAAAAGGTAGTGGCGAAATATCCGGAGCTTAACGCCACCTCCGATGAGCTGATCCGGACCGTCAATGTGTATTCGGTGAACAACACGCAGATTATGATGATTTCGGCCTCCGGCCTAGCCTATGAACGGACCGCAAAAATCGTTAACGGTGTATCCGAGGTTTTCCGTTCCGAAATTCCCCGCATCATGAAAATCAACAATGTTACTCTTCTGACGGAAGCCCCGATGCTGAACAATCCGCAGCCGGTCAACTCGCCCGCCATTTCCAATATGCTGCTCAGCTTCATCATCGCCCTTTTATTCTCCGTCGGTCTGGTTTTCCTGCTGGAATACATGGATGACACCATCAAAACCGAGGACGACATCCTCAAGGTGTTCGATGTACCGGTATTGGCATCCGTTACCGCCATTGAGAAGAAGGACATGAAACGACATACCCCACTGAAAGCAGGTGAACCCTATGCCACGCTTAACCGCTGATCAACCGGTCATCATGGACGTGAACCCGGATTCCTCCATTGCCGAGGCATACCGGACACTCCGGACCAATATCGAATTTTCCTCCGTAGGCAAGGAAATGCGGATTATCATGATCACCTCCGCTTCCCGGGGGGAAGGCAAGTCCACCACCGCCGTGAACCTGGCCATTTCCTTATCCCAGGCGGGGAAGAGGGTTCTCCTGATCGATGCCGACATGCGAAACTCCTCCATTCACCGGATTCTCCGGGTGGACAACAAAAAAGGCCTGGCCAACTATCTGGCCCTGCAGACAGAGCTTGCCGAGATTATAACGCCGACCCATATTCCCAATCTCAGCGTGATCCCGTCTGGCACCCAGCCGCCTAACCCGGCGGAGCTTCTGACCATGAACCAGATGGATCTTTTGCTGGCGGAGCTGAAGAAGGATTTCCACACCATTATCCTGGATACCCCTTCTGCCTTATCTGTAACCGATGCTCAGATTATTGCAGCCAAGTCCGACGGAGTGCTTCTCGTAGTGGAGCAGGGCTTTGTGAAACGGGAGGCCGGCAAGAAGGTTAAGGCGTACCTGAAGCATGTGAATGCCCGCTTGCTGGGTGTGGTATTTAACAAGATTAATAAAGCCAATCTGGATACTTACGCAGGCCGCTAAGGCCCGCAACCTTCCATAACGGCTGCCGCAGCCGGCAAGAGTCACCAAGCGGCAGGTAATGTCTACTGCACCTGTATCACTGTAGGCACTCGGTCATGCTGTGGGCCCGCTGGGCCTTAGACGTTCATCGTCAAGGGTATGATGTGAGGACGGGTTCAATGCCCTTTTCAAAACAAACAACCAAGTGGATGGAAAAATAAGCATACATTCCGCACCACCAGGCATGGAAGGTGTGCTTGTTTTTTTATTCACTTCCATAAGTCGCAGCAAACATTCCAATTATTTTTTTATAAGGAGGAACCGTAATGAAAAAAGTCAGAAAAGCCATTATTCCTGCTGCCGGTTTGGGAACCCGTTTCTTGCCGGCGACCAAAGCCATGCCCAAGGAAATGCTGCCCATCATCGACAAACCCACGATCCAATACATCGTGGAAGAAGCGGTTGCCTCCGGCATCGAGGATATCATCATTGTAACCGGAAAAGGGAAACGTGCCATCGAGGATCATTTCGACCATGCCTTCGAGTTGGAGAGCACACTTGTGGAAAAAGGCAAGCTGAAGCTTCTGGAGGAGGTGCAGCGCTCCGCCAAGGTGGATATCCATTATATCCGTCAAAAGGAGCCCAAGGGACTGGGCCATGCGGTCTGGTGTGCCCGGCGCTTCATCGGGGATGAGCCATTCGCTGTGTTATTGGGAGACGACATTGTCAGCGGAGAACAGCCCTGCACCAAGCAGTTGATCAGCCAATATGAAAAAACCGGCTGCTCGGTCATCGGCGTCCAGCCGGTATCCGACCAGGAAACCCAGCGCTACGGCATAGTAGACCCGATTATGAAGGACGGCCTGCTGTATCAGGTCCGGAATTTTGTAGAGAAGCCACCTTTTGGCACGGCGCCTTCCAATCTGGCGATTATGGGACGTTATGTACTCACACCGGAGATTTTTGACTTCCTGGATCTTCAGGAAAAAGGAGCGGGCGGCGAAATCCAGCTCACGGACGCTATTCAGAAGCTGAATGATGCTCAGAAGGTATTCGCGTACCATTTCCAAGGCAAACGTTATGATGTGGGCGAGAAGCTGGGCTTTATTCTGACGACACTGGAATTTGCACTGTGCAATCCGGAGCTGCGCCAGCCGCTGATGCAGGAGCTGGAGCGGATGGTCAATACCAAAGAATTTATGCCGCGTGTGATCGGTTAAAAAGGAGTGTGGAATCATGCCTAATTATTCATTCGATGGACAGGCGCTGCCATCCCGGGCTGTATATTCCGATACAGCCGCATCGGTCAATCCCAACGAACGCAAGCTGTATCTGGCAACCAAACGGCTGCTGGATTTTTTCGGCGCGCTCGCCGGGCTGTTGCTGTTGACCCCGTTGTTCGCAATTGTGGCGGCTCTCATCAAGCTTGAAGATCCCAAAGGCTCCGTCTTCTTCAAGCAAGTTCGGGTGGGCAAGGACGGCAGGGAATTCCACATGTATAAATTCCGCTCAATGATAGCCAATGCGGAAGCGCTGCTCGATGAGCTGCTGGATCAAAATGAAGTGGGCGGCGCCATGTTCAAAATGAAGAATGACCCCCGGGTTACCCGGATCGGACGCTTCATCCGCAAAACCAGCATAGATGAGCTGCCTCAGCTGTGG
>JAEWAA010000678.1 GCA_023391955.1 Bacillota bacterium
GGATGAGCGCGGGAATGACCTGCTCCAGCTGTCCGGGGAGCGCATTGCGCAGGTTGTGCTTCAGGACTGCCGCGGCAACCCCGCTCTGCTGCTGGGGATGGTCATGCGGGAAGGGTATCCCGCAAGCCTGGATAACTTGATGAGGCTTGCATTGGGCTTCCCCGGTTGGCTGTACGTACATATCGAGAAGACAGCAGGCTCCTTTTTACGGGATGAGCGGCTTGTGGAGGAGCGGGAGGCCCGCAAAAAGGACATCCTGTTCCAGATGGCCCTGGACCTCTATTCCAAAATCGATACGGACGAGGTGCTTGGGGGCATCATCCGCCGGATTAATGAGCTGTATCCGGAGGCGCGGATCGACCTGCTCATGACCCAGGATCAGCCCCGTTCGGGATTGCCGGTGAAGGTTCTGAATTTTACGGGGATGGACGAGCATGTCTGCACCAGAGCGTTTATGGAGGGCAAAATCGTCATCGACGAATGTGTGCATCCCGGTGAATTCCAGATGGCCGTTCCCATTAGCGGGAAGCAGGGGATTTACGGAGTGATGCATCTGCATTCCCACAAGGGCAACTTCGGCCCGTCGGATGCCCAGATCATGAAGGTGCTCTCCAGCGCCGCCGGATCGGCCTTCGAGAATGCCAAGTTGTACGAGCAGTCCAATCTTCTGGTGAATGAGCTGCGGCTGATTAATGAGCTGACCAAACAGCTGAACCAGAGTCTCAAAATGCATGATATCTTCAACTTCGCCTCGGCTGAGCTGATGCAGATATTCAAGGCGGATTACTGCTGTATTCTCCAGCTTGACCAGGAGACCGGCAAATTTGCGGTGCATGCGGCCAATGTACCGGCCATTCTGCATGAAACCTTCGATGAAAACTCAGGCTTCGCCGGAATGGTCTGCAAATCCAAGGAGCCGGTGATCATATCCGACTATTGGGCTAAGCCGCAAGCCCCTGTTTCCCGGCTGATGCAGCTTACCGGCGCCCGCTCTCTGATTGTGGCTCCGCTGATCGTCCACGACGAAGCCAAAGGGGCCATTCTGGTGGCCCATCAGCAGCCCGGTTTCTTTTCCTACGACAATTACAAGCTGCTTCAGGTTCTGGCCGGGCACATCGGTTTGGCGCTCACCAACGCCTCCCTGCATGCGGAGGTGCGGCGGATGGTCATCACCGACAACCTGACGGGGTTATATGCCCGCAATTTCCTGGACGAGCAGGTAGGCAACCATCAGAAGAAGGATATCTGCGGCTCCCTGATTGTGGTGGACATCGACTATTTCAAGCAGGTCAACGATACATACGGGCATCAGGTCGGCGACGAAATCCTGATCCAGGTAAGCAAAATTATCCGTTCCTGCATCCGGGACACGGACATAGCGGCACGGTGGGGCGGCGAGGAGCTGGCCATTTATCTGCCGCAGGTGATGACGGAGCAGTCCCTCAAGATTGCCGAACGCATCCGCTTCCGCGTGGAGAAGGATACCCGCCCGTCCGTAACGGTTTCCTGCGGAGTGTCCGAGTGGCACTGGAAGGATGACAAAATCAGCGTGGAGAGCCTGTTCTACCGTTCGGATATGGCGTTGTACAAGGCCAAGCATGTGGGGCGCAACCGGATCATGATCGGGTAAACCCAGGAGTAAGAAGAAGACAGAAACCACCTTCGGGTGGTTTTTTTGGCTTTTGCGGACGCGTAAACCAACCCGGCTTGGGATAAGCTAACTTATCTGTTAAGCGGCTGGCATTGAATCAATGGTTCCAAGGAGGGCTGTTTATGCGTGGTATGAAGCCGGCAATAGCGGCTGCGGTTATCGGAGTGGGCATGTGGCTCGCCGGAGGCTGCAGCGGGGCGGAAGGGCCGCAGATGGCCGGTGATTCGGACAGGGGGGAGAGTCTTCTGGTCAGAGCCTTGTCCGAGCTGGATAAGGGGAGGATTACGCTGAAAACATCCGAGGCGGAAATTGTTACGGACGGCATTGTCCTGCCTGCCGTTCAACCGGAGCTCCTGGCTTCCACTTGGGGACGCTGGTCCGCAGACTACCGGGAAGCAGTCAAGCTGGTGCAACTGATGGACCGCTCCGTTGAAATCCAGCGGCCCACGGCCCAGCTGCAGGCGACAACTCTGGTGGTATCCTTGGAGCAGGAAAGCTGGAGCCGTGCCGTGAAGGAAGCGATGGAGCTGCGGCTAGCGGATCTGCGGCGGGCAACGGAGCTGTTAGCTGACCAACAAGCCCGTGCCGCGGCAGAGAGGGAGCTGGGGGCCTTAGAGGAGGCAGCCCGGTCCTTGACGGCGGAGGGCAGCTGCACCATCCGTCTGAACCCGGCTACGGGGAAGCCGGAGCGGCTCATTATGGAGAGCCGGATGGTTTATGGGGAAACGGGCGGGACCCGGGGGGAAACCGTTCGAACAATATACGATTTTTAAGGCGTTTACATCATGTGCAAACATGGTACAATAGGGGAGGGAATTGGACAGGGGGTTAATTTTTTGGTTAAAAGCTGGCAAAAGGCGGGGCGGATTCTCCTCCCGGTCTGTTTAATTGCGGCGGCGGTGGCATTTATTCTGTTTACCGATACCGGCAAGCATCTTACCCGTATGAATGTGCAGGAGCTTTCGGACTATTTGCGTTCTTTCGGAGCCTTTTCCGTCATTCTGGGAATGGCCATTGTTTATGTTCAGGTTATGGTGCCGTTTATTCCGTTTGTCCTGGTAGCCGGAGCGAATGTGCTTGTATTCGGGCTGGGCTGGGGGATTGCCATCAACTATCTGATGGCTGTACTCGGGGCTATTACAGCCTTCGCCTTCGCCCGCTCGGCAGGCAGAGCCAAGGCTGAGAAAACCCTGTCGCGTTACAATGCCGTCCGTGTGTTCAACAAGCGGATGGAGGAGAATGGCTTTTTTTACGTCCTGCTGGGCCGGTTGATTCCGGTTATCCCCTCAACTGCCGTAAGCCTGGGGGCAGGGGTGGTCAAGATTAAGGTAAGGGATTATATTCTGGCTACCGTAATCGGCAAGTTGCCTATTGTTCTCTTGGAATCCTTCATTGGCCATGATCTGCTCCATTTCAGCCAATACAAAGGCAGGCTGGCCATCTTATGCGCCGTCTTTGTGATGCTGCTGGCTCTTGGCACGTTGTTCAAGAACAAGCTGACCGGCAAAACGGTCAAATAACCGGTGCCGCTTTTCGCAAAATCAGCGGGAAGCGGCCCGTCATGTGAAAGGAGACACTATGCGCGATCCCAGACTTCAAACCTTAGCGAAAAACCTGATTGAATATTCCCTGGATGTACAGCCGGGGGATAAGGTCCTTATCGATATGCTGGGCTCCGAGAAGGAAATTGTCCGGTGCCTGGTGGAGGAGGTCTACAAAAGGGGCGGTATGCCGTTTGTGGAGCTGCGTGATGCCGCTGTGCTGGCCAGCATCCTCAAAGGCTGCACCGAGGAGCAAATCCAAACCTGGGCCAAGCTGGATCTGGCCCGGATGAAGGAAATGCAATGCTACATCAGCATCCGCGGTGGAGATAACCAAAGCGAGCTGTCTGACGTGCCTGAGGACAAGATGAAGCTGTACAGCCGGCTGTACAGCCATCCGGTTCATATGGAGCAGCGGGTGGAGCATACCCGCTGGGCTATTCTGCGTTACCCCAATGCGGCTATGGCCCAACTGGCGGGAACCAGCACCGAAGCCTTCGAAGACTTCTACTTCGATGTATGCAACCTGGATTACGCCCGTATGGCGGAGGCCATGGACCCGCTCCAGGAGCTTATGAACAAAACCGACCGGGTACGCATCACCGGCCCGGGTACAGACATTTCCTTCTCCATTAAGGACATCGGCTCGGTTAAGTGCTGCGGCCGGCGCAATATCCCGGACGGAGAGCTGTATACCGCTCCCGTGCGCAACTCCGTGAATGGTGTCATCAGCTACAATACCCCCTCCATCAATGGCGGCGTAACCTATGAAAACATCCGTTTTGTGTTCAAGGACGGCAAAATTGTAGAAGCCACCGCCAACCACACGGACCGGATCAATGCGGTTCTGGATGCGGATGAAGGAGCCCGGTATATCGGGGAATTCAGCTTCGGCTTTAATCCGTATATCCAACATCCGATGAAGGATACCCTCTTCGATGAGAAGATCGACGGCAGCCTCCATTTTACCCCCGGACAGGCCTACAAAGCCGCGAATAACGGCAATGTGTCCAGCGTACACTGGGATCTGGTGCTGATCCAGCGTCCGGAATACGGCGGCGGGGAAATCTGGTTTGATGATGTGCTGATCCGCAAGGACGGACGCTTTGTTCTGCCTGAGCTGGAGGTTTTGAATCCGGAGAATCTGAAGTAAGTGAAACTGAAAAGTTCAGCTTGCTTGTAACCCTTTTCACATGTATTATTAAGGTAAGTTTTTCTAGGGTTTACCCAAAAATAAAAAGTTGCTTAACTATGGAGGGATTACAATGCCTAATGCCAATAACGCTGCGATTGTAGAAATTTCCCAAACTGCCAACAAATTCCGGTCTTCCATCGTCCTTCAATACGATAACAAGTATATCGACGTGAAGAGTATCCTCGGATTGTTCACTACGCTTCTGGCAAGCGGTACATATAATCTGCATGTTCACGGTCCGGATGCCGATGACGCCAAGAAGGCAATGGTCGAAGTGTTTGCCAAGCATAACATGACCGTAAACGCGGTTAACGACTAATTTCCGGTAGCGGCCGCCAACAGGCTGCAAGTGAAACCTGCCTCTAGAGGGCAGGTTTTTTCCTATTATCCCGATTTCTGCAAAGGCCTTAGTGTGTGTTTGAAACTCCGAGGGGAGCAAATTTTAGCGAGTTTTCGTTCCAGGCAAGGCACTTGCCCGCGGGCGTACCGGGGGTACGTCAAGGGAAAGTAACGAAGTCAGGGGCGAAAAGGCGTTAAAAAGGTGCCCTCAAGCGAGTTTTCAGACACGCCCTAGGGGCGGCTTACTTGTTTATTCTTTCATTTTCGAATAATATAGAGCATAAGAGATGTTTTTTGGAGGCAGGGGGAGTTCTAGAATGCAGCAGCCGGAAATCATGCGGGATCTCAAGCAGAAGTCTCTCAACCTTTTGCAGGAAGATGCGGAGCGCATTGAGAAGCTGATTGAAATACAAATGGAGAATTTGACCACCCGGAAGTGTCCCCTCTATGAAGAGGTGCTCGACACCCAGATGTACGGGCTTTCCCGTCAGGTGGATTTTGCCATACGTGCTGGACTGGTGGTTGAAGAGGACGGCAAGCAGATCATGAGCAGGCTTGAACGGAATCTGGCCATTCTGTTTGAAGCACAAAGCCCGAAGGAGTAACCGGCAGGTTGCTTCCTCGGGCTTTTTTTTGCGGGTATTTATGGGGAACCGTCTGCTTCAGGCTGCAGATTACATTACATCAGGAGGAAGAAGGCAAAACCCAGAATCACGTAAACGGTCAGCAGCAGGACACCCTCGTACCAGTTGGTGGACCCGTCCCGGGAGATGGAGGAGGCAATAAAGACGGCAACTCCAATGGCCACCAGCTCGTGGATGGTGAACACAATATCCATGGTTTGGCCCATCAGGGCGCTGATAATCACAAGGACCGGAGCCACAAACAGGGCGATCTGCAGGCTGCTGCCAACAGCGATTTCCACAGCGGCGCCGATTTTGTTCTTCAAGGCCAGCATAATGGCGGCGGAGTGCTCGGCAGCATTGCCTACAATGGCGATGACGAAGGCGCCCACGAACAGCTCGGATAAGCCGAACCGGTGGGAGAAGTCCTCCAGCGTCCCTACCATCCACTCGCTGACCAGGGCTACCATAACGGTTGCCAGGACCAGAAACAGGATGGAGAGCTTTTTGCTCCAGGTGGCTTCCCCATGTTCTACTGCCTCGTCGGCCAATTCATTCTTATGGGTGACCATGGAAAACAGCAGCCAGAGAAAATACGCAGCCACCAGCAGAATGGACACGGTCAGGCTCAGGGTGGTCAGATGCTCGTGGTTCATCCGGGAGGCGAACATAGCCGGGATAAACAGGGCGATGACCGACAGCAGCATCAAGGACGAGCTGTGCGAAGCCATCCGGATGTTGTAGGTCTGGTTCTTGAATTTGAGGCCGCCCAATAACACGCTTAATCCTAATACCAGAAGCAGGTTGCCGATGATGGAGCCCGTAATACTGGCCTTTACGGTATCGAACAGAGCGGGTTTACCGTTTACGGCATCCTTGATCAGGATGATGGCGATAATCAGCTCGGCGGCATTGCCGAAAGTTGCGTTCAGGAACCCGCCCAGCCGGTCACCGGCATAATGGGCAACACTCTCTGTAGCTCTGCCCAGGAATCCCGCCACAAAAATAATTGCGATGCCGGCCAGCGCAAACTGTAGAATCGAAGACAACCCCAGATAATGGGCACTGCCGCTGGCAATAAAGGTCAAACCCAAGGCGAGATAAAACCAATTTTTCTTCAACAGCAACATGCAGCATGCGCCACCTTTTCCGTATGAATAAAATGCTTCTTCTGCCCGTTTTTCCCGCGGGAAAACGAATCCTAATCGATTATATACAGGAGTGGCTTTTTCTGACAAGTTGAAATTGCGGGGAAGAAAGGAGGCCGGCCTGTCTGTCTCGTTGACGTTGGGCAGCTTCCGTTATTATAATGAAGGGGAAACGATTGCAGCAAAGGAGTGGAAGCCATGTCCGACATGATTGAAACGGGATTGATCCGCATATCCGATGATGTGGTGGCAACCATTGCAGGCTTGGCGACCTTGGAAACGCCGGGTATCACGGCCATGTCCGGAGGAATCTCCGAAGGGTTCGCCAAACGGTTGAGCGGCAAAAATGTGCAAAAGGGGATTACCGTGGAAGTAGGCCAGGTAGAGGCCATTGTCCATCTGCGCGTAATCGTCCAGTACGGCTCGAAAATTCAGGAAGTATGCCGGGAGCTGCAGTACAATGTCCGGGAAGCCATTGAGAATATGACAGGCCTGCGGGTTGTGGAGGTCAATGTCAAGGTGGAGGGTGTGTCCTTCCGTGAAGAAGAGACGGAGGAGCCCCAGAAGCTGCTAAAATAAGTGCTCCGGATATGAAGAAGGAGAGGCTCCCATTGGGGCCTCTCCTTCTTCTCTCTCGGGGGATTAGCGCGATACCGCTTGTTTCCGCCGGTTATTATGCGCTGCGGTGCCGCGGCTGTGGGCTTCCTCCGCCTCCCGGTTGTAATCCCGGGATATCCCCAGGAGAATACCGAGGCTGGCCAGAGTGACCATCACCGAGGTGCCCCCATAGCTGATCAGCGGCAGCGTCACACCTGTCAGCGGTATGGAATTGGTCACGCCGCCCAGATTGATTAACGCCTGAATGGCAATGGTGCCGATAATCCCGATGCCCGTAAGGCTGGCGAAGGTGTCCGTGGCCCGCAGCGCCACGATGATGCCCCGCCAGATGAACAAGAGATAAACCAGCAGGAACAGGGAGCTGCCGAGAAACCCCAGCTCCTCGCCGATAATGGAAAAGATAAAGTCATTATGGGGAGCGGGGAGAAAATGCAGCTTTTGGATGCTTTGGCCGAAGCCTGCTCCCGTCCAGCCGCCATGCCCAAAGGCGTAGAGTGATTGGATAACATGGAAGCCTGAGCCGGCTTCGTCTGCCCAGGGGTCCAGGAAGGTGGTGATTCTCTCCATCCGGTAGCCGAATTCGGAATTGGCCAGGAACATAATGAGCAGGACCACGGAAACCAGGGCTCCTCCCACGACGCCAAGGAAAGTCAGCTGCTTCAGATTGGCTCCCCCGACAACGATGACCAGAAGCGCGCCCATGGAGAGGATCACGGCAGAGCCGAAGTCCGGCTGCAGCATAATCAGGAACGCTACCATACCCACGATGAACAGGGCGGGGAGCAGGCCTTTTTGGAAGTCGCGAAACTTTTCCTCTTTCTTGGAAATTAAAGCGGCCAGATACATAACCACGGCGATTTTGGCGAATTCCGAAGGCTGCAGCTGGAGCGGCCCGATGGGAAACCAGCTCCGTGCGCCTTTTACTTCTTTGCCGATAAAAGGAACCAGCACAAGCAGCACTAAAACTACCATAAAAAACAGGGGCGTCAGCTTCTTCAGCTTGGTATGATGGATATTCATGCAAAAAATCATGCCGATGATGCCGAGCACAATAGCGAGAACTTGCTTTTTGGTAAAATAAAGGGCATCTCCACTATAGTAATAGGCTGCCGACATGGAGCTGGCGCTGAACACCATAATGAGTCCGAATGCAACCAGGGCGAAAGTAAGAATCAGCAGCAAAAAATCGGGAGTTCCCCTGCGGGTTGTACTCATGGCGTTGCATCACGCCCCCTACCTATGTAATCGAATCTCGGAACCTTAAGAATCCCGTTCCCAATGGGAGGGCGATTCATGTTATCATGATAGTATGTTTCCGACACTTCCGCAAGGTGATGAAGTAAGAGCAAGAAGCGTTTTGGAATAGATAGATTCAGATCAAATAGTCGGAGGAGCTTGTTATGGGAGGACCAATAACGCTTGAAGCACTGTTTCCGGAGATGGTGGCCTGGCGCAGACATTTGCACCAGAATCCCGAGTTATCATATCAGGAAGAAAGGACATCCGCTTATGTAGCGGACCATCTGGAGGCGTTGGGGCTTCAGGTGAAGCGGCATGTGGGCGGCCACGGTGTGGTCGGGGAGCTGAAGGGCGGCGGAAGCGGGCCTGTGATTGCTCTGCGTGCAGACATGGATGCACTGCCCATTCAGGATGAAAAAAGCTGCGAATATGCCTCGGCGGTGCCCGGTGTGATGCATGCCTGCGGCCATGACGGCCATGTTGCCGCACTTCTGGGAACGGCCCGGTATCTGGCCTCACGCAGAGCGGAGCTGAACGGGACGGTGCGTTTTATTTTCCAGCCGGCGGAGGAGCTGAGTCCCGGCGGTGCCCAGCCCATGATTGCCGAAGGTGTGCTGGACGGAGTGGACGAAATATATGGCGCGCATTTGTGGACGCCTTTTCCCGCGGGAGAGATTATGACCAGGAGCGGCCCAATTATGGCGGCTGCGGATGAATTCCTGTTGGAGATTATCGGCAAGGGAGGGCATGGCGGCCTGCCCCATGAAACCATTGACAGTCTCATGGTGGGGTCCCATCTGGTGGTGAATCTGCAGTCCATCGTCAGCCGGAATCTGAATCCGGTGGAGCCCAGTGTTATCTCGGTGGGTTCCTTCCATGCCGGTACAGGCTTTAATGTCATTGCCGAAAAGGCCATATTAAACGGCACTGTCCGGACCTTCGAGCACAGCTTGCGGATGCTAGCCCAGGAACGGGTGACCCGGGTCACGGCGGATACCTGCTCCATGTTCGGAGCCGACTATAAGCTGGATTACAAGCTGGGATATCCCCCGGTTATCAACCATAAAGCAGAGACGGAATGGGTGATGGAGACCGCGGCGGAGCTGTTTGGAGCGGAACATGTGAAGGAATGCCCCCTGATTATGGCGGGAGAGGACTTCTCCTTTTACCTGGAAAAGATTCCGGGATGCTTCTTTTTCGTAGGCGCCGGCAACAAGGAGGCGGGCATCACCGCCCCGCATCACCACCCCCGCTTCGATATTGACGAATCGGCCATTCTGCAGACCGCCAGACTGTTCTCAGCTCTTGTGCTGCGCAGGCTGACTGGGACATTTTAAAGCGGGTAAAGGCCTGTCTCCGCGGGAACTCTAGACCTGCATCATCTATAGGACCCCTAAGGAGGCAGGAGACCCATGAACAAAACAGTAAAGGATATTATGACTACGGACTGCGCCACCGTTACGCTGAAGGACAATGTGTATGAAGTGGCTGTGGCCATGTCCAAGCAGGATGTGGGCTTTATCCCTGTAGTGGAAGGCAAGCAGCTGATCGGCTGTATTACCGACCGGGACCTGGTAGTCCGCGGTTACGCGCAGAAGAATGAAGGCTCGGCCAAGGTGGAGAAGGTGATGAGCCGCGACATTACCACCGTAACGCCGGACACCTCCGTGGATGAGGCTGCCCGGATTATGGCCGATCAACAAATCCGCCGTCTGCCGGTTGTGGAAAACGGCAACCTGGTAGGTGTGGTCTCCATTGGTGACCTGGCTGTCCGCAAGAATTTCGAGAATGAAGCCGGAGACGCCCTGAGCAAAATTTCCGAGAAGGAATTTGCCGGCGCGGTGCACTAGCAGCGAGCTTCTGCTCCTCCATAAGCCCTGTCCCCTTTTGGGGATGGGGCTTTTTGCGCGTGGGCATACTAGGGAGTGTTTGCCCTAGGGAGTGATTTAGAAACGGAAGAGAGGAAACGCATATATGGAATGGAAAACCGGCGAACCGCCGCTTTGGCTGCAAAAAGATCTCTCCTTATGGCTGGAAGCCGAACATCCCGAGGCTGCGGAGGCTGCTGCCATGCTGTCCGGGTTCGCCGAGCTGGTCAAAACACCGGGGAGTATGCACCAATACCGGATGACACCCTTTACCTTATGGAATGCCGCCGCATCGGGCTTAAACGCAGACCGGATTTGCCGCTTCCTTCACGGGGCAAGCCGTTTTGGACTTCCGCAGACGGTGCAGAATCAGATCCGCACCCTGATGGGGCGTTTCGGCATGTTCCGGCTGACCCAAGGGGAAAACGGCCTTCTGCTGACGGCGGAGTCCGGGGATGCACTTGGTTTATTGGAGCAGCTGCCGGGGGTAAGCCGTTTTTTTGGCCGACGTATAGATGAACGGAGTGTGGAGGTCGGCACAGCCTGCCGGGGACTGCTCAAGCAGGAGATGGCCCGGGCCGGTTATCCGGTGGTGGACGAGGCAGGATTCCTGCCCGGAGAAGCACTAGCCGTCCGGTTTAAGGATAAGCTGCAAAGCGGCGCCCCCTTCAGCCTGCGCAGCTACCAGCAGGAGGCGGTGGCAGCCTTCACCAGGCCGGATTACGGGGGCGGCAGCGGCGTGGTGGTGATGCCCTGCGGGGCGGGGAAAACCGTGGTCGGGCTGGCGGTGATGGCCAAATATGCCTGCGAAACCCTGATTCTTACGGTTAGCGGCACCTCCGTCAGCCAATGGAAGCGGGAGCTGCTGCAGAAAACCTCCCTCTCTGAGGAGTTCATCGGTGAATACAGCGGTGAGCGCAAGGAGGTCCGTCC
>JAEWAA010000688.1 GCA_023391955.1 Bacillota bacterium
GCGACCATCGACCAAGCGGGAGTGATCGGTGCTGTGGCGGCGGGAGAAACGGTCATCTCGGCAACGTATCAGAATAAGTCGGCTACTTACACTCTGACCGTATGGGAAGAAAAGCCGCCGCTGCTGGAGTTGATCGAGATAACTCTGACAGGGCCGAAGGAGCTGAAGGTTGGGGCGGTAGGTAATACCGTCACAAAGGCAGTGTATAGTGATGGCGGCAATTGGGAGCTGACTGAGGGTGTGGTTTACACCAGCAGTAACCCGGATGTGGCGACCATCGACCAAGCGGGAGTGATCGGTGCTGTGGGGGCGGGAGAAACCGTCATCTCGGCAACGTATCAGAATAAGTCAGATGAGTACACACTTACCGTGTGGGAGGAGACACCACCGCTGCCTGAACTGAAGGGTATTACATTGGAAGGTCTGGCAGCGCTGAAGGCTGGCGCAGTAGATAACACCGTCACAAAGGCAGTCTATAGTGATGGCGGGACCCGGGTGCTGACTGAGGGTGTCGTCTATACCAGCAGTAACCCGGATGTGGCGACCATCGACCAAGCGGGAGTGATCCGTGCTGTGACGGTGGGAAAAACAGTTATTTCAGCAACGTATCAGAATAAGTCTGCTTCCTACAGTCTAATTGTATGGGCCTCCAACGAAGGCAACGGTCCTGATCCGGACCCCCAACCGGGTTCATCTGATCCTGATCCGAGTCCTACAGTTCCCGTGCCGCAGCCGGATAGCAAACCGGAAGTGGTAGAGATTACAGAGGACGTAATAAAAGGCGGTGGCGATTCTCAACAGGTCGTGATTCAACTGGAGGGAGACTTGAAGGAAGTTCTTCTTCCTGTCCATACGGCGGAGCTGCTGGGAGAGAAGAACCTGCTGCTTCAAGGAGAGAATGTATCCTTATCTATTCCATCCAGTGTACTTCAAGCGGCAGCGTCGCAAGTATCCGCTGCTGATCAAACCGGTGCAGTTATTAGCCTTCAAGCTCTTGTAGTGGGAGAGACTGAAGCCATAGCCCTGCGGAAGGCCGCGGGGGATAAGGCGGGAGCCACACTCAAAGCGGCGGGCGGTACGCTGGAATTCAGCCTGGCGCTGACTACGAAGAATGGCGAGGTTTATACGCTGAATCAGTTTACAGAACCGCTCACACTGGTTCTGCCTGTGAATCCGCAAGCCGATAAGGAAGTAACAGGCTTGTACTATGTCTCTGGCGATAATAGCTTGGAATATATCAAGGGCAGCATCAAGGACGGGCATCTTGAAGCAAAAGTGAGTCACTTCAGCACCTACGCTGTGCTGGAGTACAAAAAGACATTCTCCGATGTCCCTAGTGGACATTGGGCATCCGGTATTATCCGTTCTTTGGCAGCCAAACAGTTGGCAGAAGGTGTAGATGGAACACGTTTTGCTCCGGAGAAGTCCGTAACCAGAGCAGAATTTACTGCCTTGCTGGTCCGCCTGCTTGGATTGAGTGAAGTGAATATCGATACAACCGTGCCCTTCACCGATGTGAAGGCTGGCAACTGGTATGCTAGGGAGGTTGCCATGGCGGCCGCGGCCGGTATAGTCGAAGGGATGGAGGGCTCCAAGTTTGCACCCGATGCAATGGTGAAGCGTCAGGAAATGGCCGCCATTCTGATGCGGGCTTATGAATATGCGGCAGGCAAGAAGGCATCACCTGTTTCGAAAGAAGCACGTTTCCAAGACATGACCGGTGCTCCTGATTGGGCACAAGCAGCAGTGGAAGCTGCCGCTTCCCTGGGGTTGTTGGGTGGCCGGGCGGAGGGACAATTTGCTCCCGAAGAGACAGGTACCCGGGCAGAAGCAGCACAACTTATGCACAATCTGTATGCGATTCTAGTAGAGAAATAATCTACGCTATATAAAAACAACAAGCTGGCCCGGCGGACGCCGTATGCCAGCTTGTTTATTTTACTATGCGGACCCAGGGTCCGCTATTTAGAGGAAAAACGGTGTTTTTTCGGCTAAACGGACCCAGGAGACGTTATATGCCGGGAAAAGGCCAATTTGGACGATTTAGTGAGAAAATAACGTACCGTGTGTCCGCGAAAGGATCAGAAAGGCATATTTTCGGGAAATAGCGGCTCCTCAGTCCGCAAATAAGCAGCGACCACAAGGAATCCAACCGGAGCATACCCATGTCCTTTTCACTCGCTTGGTTTGACCGTTTTGTTCCAACGGTATAAATATTCGTACACGATTTTGCCCGTTTCCCAATCAAGCTTGTATTGTTTGCCATTAGAGAGAATGAGTGCCGCGTTGCCGCTTTTGATCGCTGCGTATGCACCTCCCGATATACCGCTTCCCGGATCATCCACCTTGGTTCTCCACAAGAGATTATGCTCCTGCAGCGAGACGAGGGAAATGGTCCATGTTTTTTCATTCCGCTTCTCATGGTAGCCCACAAGTGCAGTCGTGCCGCCGGATTCAGCATGCAGCAGAACCGATTCCAGAAGATCGGGGTACAGCTTCTTCAATTGATCTCCGACAGCCTGCACCTCTTCTGCGGATATCCCTATGGCTGTTTTGGTGGCAGAGAAGGGTTTGAGGAATTCTTGATATTCCGGCGATGCCGCCGCCTTCCTTCCGGCAAAATCCACCTTGTAATAGCTGCCATCCAGTGCATACAGGTATAATTCGTCCGGCGAGGCCACACGGTAATCAGTGAAGGAGTAGCTCAGATTATCTGCCAATCCGGGAAATTGGGCAACCAGCTCCTTTTCCGTTAATGCGGTTTTACCTGTTAGCGGATCAATGAATTGCACTTTCTTCTTCTTGGGGTTTACGGTAAGAATACCTTGGCTTGTATTGCCGATAACGTACTCCTGCCAATAGGATTTCCGGTGCCAGGCCGTTTGCCCCGTGTTGACATCCACCGCTATCAGCTCGAAGTGTGAGATGCTTGTGGAAATCCCGTTGGAGTGGCCATTGGGGATCTTCATGCGCATTTTGCTGATGAATAGCGGATTCCCCTCCTCCCCTGCTATCAAAGCGGGAGAGTCCAGTTCGAGGCTTACCGATCTGCCCGCGGCATTAAAGACCACCAGAAAAAAGCTGCCTGCCAAAAACTCAATAAGCAGTACGACTCCGATTGTGGTGGCCAGGCTTTTCCCGTGCAGCGGAATGTTCCTCCGCTTTCGCCTTATCTGAAGGCGCAGAATGTGAAGCAGGCTGGCAAGAATGACAGCGTATATAATATAAAGCGCCAGATCCAAGCTGAACCAACCCACAGGCCTCCAATTTTCCAAAAGGTTCACCATCATTATTGTTCCGGGTATCATCATGCTTCCTCCTTCATGGTGTGTGCAATTCCCTGTATCTTGAAGTTCTTATGGTTGAAAGTCTACCATATCCAATTCCTGTTAACCAATAAACTGGAGAATTTTTGGCTGAAACATTCATCACCTGCGGGGAGGTAATCTCCTTTAACGTGATATCGTGGCTATAGTTCTGGTGGATGAAGCTGAGCATCAATTGCAGTTTCTCCTACTGAATGAATGGCGGACTCTTCCTAGGTTGAGGTTGGAGACCCCAAATCTTTTTCTGGACTCTTATCCATTTATTGTAACATTCACATTTATAGGCGAATATACTTACTCGTGAAAATACATTCACCTGGAGGTATTTATGATTTATAATACGGGACATTACTGTCCAGTTTGTTACCGCTACTTCTATACTTACTACATGCATGCTTCCACTGCACCATATCAACAACAGCAGCATTATAATCATTACATTGATTCGCTGCCTTATGACCGTTCCATGCAATTTCTTGTTCTGCCAACTGAATTAAAGAATTTAGCAGGGAAAAAAATTAGAACCACAGTACCTAATATTGCAGGAACTGTAACTGCAACAGTTGGTGCCTATAATGAAACAACTAACCGGGTTCAACTTATAAATATTGTTAGTGAAAGAACCGGCGTTAACTATGGTAATCTGACTTATTTGCCGGAAGAGATTAGTGGTTTAGAGGTGTTAGGGGGTGGAACAACTACTCCTGGTACTGGAGCGGGCACTGCTGTTGAGCCCGATGCTGAGATTGGAGATTGTAGTGTTACAGGAGGGAAAGGGAAACAATTGGATTCTGGCCAGGTCAGTTTAATTGATATCCTCACTATCGACTATACGGTTTATGAATGTGAAATAGAAGCCCGACCTCGCATCGTAGGAATTCAAACTGGCGATAAATATGTAATTACGAGACAAAACAACCGTGTCGGTGCTACTTGGCCTGGCGGTATTCCCTTTACCAGATATACATTTGCTGTATGGGTTCAAAATAAGGAATTATGGGCAGAAATTCAATTTCAGCGTAAGGATTACCACGGGGAATGGAAAAAAGTTACTGGAGAAAGAGGTAAGCTCGGGTCATGGGCTAGTTTAAAAATTTAACAGGAAGCTTGCTAAATACTAGAATAAGATACTGGGATACACAAGCCCTTTTGCTTCTATTAAAGAAGAGCAAAAGGGCTTTTGGATATTTAAAAACCATTCATCAGCTTCATGGTAAAGATAAGCTGCCAGTTGCCCAGGCTTGGCACGATTTTTTGATTAAAAGCATTTCTTCTATTGCAATCGGCATTGGAAGGGATTATCTTGAATGGGAATAACTTTTTGCTTCCGGAATGCAACAATTTGACAATGACAGTCCGTCTATAGCAATGTATAGTTAGTATTATCCTATTCTATTTTCTTTTTATGGAGGTATCATGAAAAAAATAGTAGCTTTGCTTGCAACCGGTACGATGGCAGTTTCCTTGTATACAGGCGCTGCGCTTACACAACCTGTGGGAACATCCTTCGCGGCAACTCTTACCGCCGAGAGCTTTAAGGACCTGCAGAATGCTGACCCTGCTTTGAAGGCCAAGGTAGATGCTATGTTGGCTGCCAATATTTTTGAGGGTGTGTCCAGCGATACCTTCGGCATCGACCAGAATATGACCCGGGCTCAATTTGCCAAGGTAGCGGTGCTTCTTTATAAGCTTCCTTTGGATACATCCGTAACCGCTTCGGGCTTCTCCGATGTCCGTGCGGAGGATCCCGCCAACGGCTGGGCCATCCCTTATGTTGAAGCAGCCCGTAAGGCAGGATTGATTGATGGCGTAACGGATACGACCTTTGCTCCCGGCGAACAGGTAACGGCAGGCCAATTGGATGCCATCCTGCTGAGAGGGCTTGGCAAATCAGTGAATACCACCGGAGCCGTATGGTATGCCGATGCGGTGAAGCAAGCCGGCGAGCTTGGTTTCCATCCGGCGGGCAAGGCTGGCGATGCTGCGGCTAACCGTGCTGATCTGGTGAACAGCTCCTACACCGTGAAGCAGCTGGTGGACAAGCCGGTAACTCCTCCTGTAGCAGCTCCTGTGTCTGTGGTTTCGGCCCAACCGGCCAGCGATAACCTGAAGGTTCAGGTGACCTTCGATGCGGCAGTGGATACAGCCAAGGCCACGCTTTCGCTGAATAAAGGCACCGCGGCAGTTTCTGTTGAGACCCAATGGTCCTCCGATAAGAAAACTGCTACCCTGACAGCAGGCTCCGCTCTGACGGCCGGCGATTACACCGTTACCTTGGGTGGGCTGGAGGCTTCGCAAATCAAGAAGGCGACGGCAACCTTCACCATTCAGGCATCCGTATCCTTTGGATCGGTGGTAGTCGGGAACCTGACGTACAGCATTCCGCAAGCATACGAGCTGGCTAACGTGGTAGACAGCGGTGTAACTGAAGCCGCTACCGGCGCCAATGGCCTGGAGACACGGGCGAATGCCGAGGATCCCACAGTCAGCAAGCTGGCCAAGGAAATCAAGATTAAGCTGACCTCCGGTGGAGACGAGGTAGCAACCCCCGGAATTATTCAAAGCGTGGTTTCCTCCGATCCCAGCATAGTCAAAACCGGGGTTTCCGCCGATCACCGCGGATACGCCCTTGGCCTGAAAACCGGGTCTGCTACTCTTACCCTTACCTTCCAAGCGGCAAACGGGGACACCAAGGTAATTCAAACCGCCGTAACCGTAAAGGGTGACCGTGTAGCTGCGGCAACCGTAAAAGCTGAAGATTCCACTTACAAGCACACACTTTCGGGTTCCACCCACTTTGATGCCTTTGAAGCCATGGGATTGACCGTGACGGACAACTACGGCACGAAATACGAGAAGGGCGAGATTAAGAAATACAACTTTGCCCTGGGAACCATGTTTACCGTGACCGCTGTTGAAGGCGGCGGCAGTGTTACTGTCAGCCAGGACGGAACCGTCACCTTGACCGGAACTGTTACCTCCTTTGAGCTGAACGCCATCCTGTTTAACGGCGAACGGGCTACCACCTACGTGACTGTAAATTAATGAATACAAAAACAGCTCTTGCAGGAGAAAGATTCTCTGCAGGAGCTGTTTTTTTGCGTTCTTTTCTTCGCTTAGTAGCTGATGATAACCATCCGTGCAATGTCCACATAATCCACTTTTGCGCCAAGCACTTCGGATAGGAGCCTCACCGGAATGATCGTTGTATCATTATCCAATATTGCAGGGGAATCCGTCTCCACCTCCACACCATTAAGCGCATAAGCATTTTTGGTGGTATAGAGGGTGACAATTCGGTCTTGTTTGGTGTAAATGGCTGCCTTCTGCTCATCATCCCATGTTACAGATGCCCCAAGTGCCTTGGCCAAATCCCGTATCCAAAGATAAGAGCTCCCGTCCTTAATGATCGGCTTTTGCTTCATCGGCACTCTGATATCATCCAGAATAAAGCCATCATCAGTCAGCCCGAAGGACACCGTATGCTTCAACTCACCGGTAGGATTCATTTTCTTCACATATGCGGCGGAATCCTTATGCAGCTTCGTCCTGCCCAGATAATCCACGGGCTCCGTACGGAAATTCCACTTTTTTTCATAGATTTTGGGTTGATTGTCTTCAATAACGGATAATTTCACATAGGCGGTGTAGACCGTATCCGGGGCGAGAGGTTTGGCTGGGATAAGCATAACCTCGTTCTGCATATGGTCATCGTCTGCCGGTGTATTCAATAATAGGTCCAACTGCTTGCCGGTGCTGTCCGTCAGCTTGGATTCCACCAACTTCACATCTCTTACGAATCTTCCTGAGAGCTGGGCCATAATCGGGTAACCGACCGGATATTTGGCGCCGGTATGCTTCCGGATCGGATCCGGGATCTCATGACCGTCAAAATCAACGGGGACATAAGGGTCACCGGGAGCTGGAGAAACAACTAGCTGCGAGTCCCATTCATTCGTTAAACCAAACTCTATTACCGTATAGCCGCCCTGTTTGTCCAAACCAATCTCAACAGCATCGAGCGTTAAGAACGGCATCCGGTGGTAAGGGGCGTCAAAGAGACTATCGATAGCATGGGTAATGTTTGCTTGCGGGCTTCCGTTGTAAGATACATCTTCCGAGAAGTTCCCGGCATACCCTGCATACATACCGCGCTCATGCAGCTTGCTGCCGATATAACCGGGGAGCTTGCTATCTTCTTCGTGCATGGAGGCATCAGTCTGGGCGACCTTGTTTGTATTCAGATATTGGGCGTGGAGCTTGGCCGCATAGGTCAGATTCTTGTTGAAGGCAAGGGGCTTTAGCCCGTGGACTGCCCGGTAATCATTAATGGCCTTGATGCCTTCGGCTTGCTCGGTTGTAGGGGTTGAAGGCGGGTCGGAAACAGCTTTATCATCAACCCGGAAGGTCCAGCTTTTCTCAAGCGGCAGATAGTCGGTATCCTTCAGCTCCAATACAATATCCACGGTATGCTCTCCCGGCTGCAGATCTTCTGTCGGCGTATAGGAAAGCACCATTCTGCCCAAGCTCCACTGGGCATCCACCTTGACCTTGTCGATTTTCATGGTATAACTTCTGAAATCGGGTGTAATATCGCTGGACATAAACTCAAAAACGATGGTCGGTTTTTTTAACCCGACCTTTCCTTTGGGATACCAATAGGAAGAATAGGATGCCGCCTCGGCTTTTGGCTGAGCGATCATGAAACAAGGGAGTGCCACCAAAAGACAAAGCAAAACTTGCATAAGCTTCTTCGTGTAACGCATCGACGATTTCCCTCCTGGATGTGCCAACATATCGGATTCTAAATTCTTTTAGGCCTGCCAAATTTTAATATTCTCTGTTCTTCGACAATTTCCTTTTTTTATCGCCAATACCATATAATAATGATAGGAATCATCCTGGCTATCTTAATATTTTTATATAAAATTGAATATTATCACATTGTACGATATCATGGAAGCGTATACAATTGAATAATAATTATTTGATGACGACTTAAAACCAGTGGTGAACATCCTTGAAGCATCCTTATAAGAAGAGTCTGGCGATCATTCTCACCATTTCCAGCATCCCCGGCTTTATTATTGCCGCATTGGTATACTGGATGGGGGGCAGCCGTCTGGAAAGCGAGCTGCTTCATCTTCATCAATTGCAGATTGAACAGGGCGCCCGCAATATGGACCAGCAGCTGACCAATCTGGAGGTGATGCTGTCCCACTGGGCTTCCGACAACCAGTTTGATTACACACTTGCGGAAGTGGATTTCCACAAAAATTATGACCGGGTGAAGGATATTACCCAGACCCTTCTGGTGATGGAGGGCTCCAATACCTTAACCAAGCGGGTGGAGCTAAGTCTGGTTAAGCCTGCGGCTGTTCTGTTTGATCCCCAATATTCCCCCATTAACGAGGATACGTTCAAGCGGGTTTACGAAGATCTGCTGAAGACGGACAAACTTTCCTACTGGACCCAGTGGGCGTTCGATCCCGATCATCCGGGTGAAAAGGACCTCACTCTGGTGCAGCATATTCCGGGAGGAAGCTCCCAGCCCTTCGGCGCCTTATTGCTGCGGCTGGATTCGGACAAAATCGCCAGTATGCTGAAATCGCTGATGCCCTATAACGAAGAGGAAAGCTTCCTGATCCAGGATTCGGGAGATCTTTATTTTTCGGCCAGCGGGGCGAGTGCGGAGGCTCCACTGGTGAAGGCCCTGCGGGAGAAGATCGGGGAGGAGCCGTCCAAACGGTCCTTTTTCTACGATTGGCAGGGTGTCACCTATACGGTGTCCTACGGAACCTTCAGCAGAATCGCGTCCAACTGGACCTATGTTTCCGCCTCACCTGTTCCAAGCATTACCTTGCCCGTACTGTTTATCTCCAAGCTTATCTTTACGCTCAGCATTGTTGCTCTGGTGCTGGCGGGGCTGCTTTCCTGGTTTGCCTCCCACCGCATCTATTCTCCTGTGAAGCGTCTGGCCCGGCACCTGGCGGGAGACCAGCATATGTCCTACAACAAGGAGGATGAA
>JAEWAA010000001.1 GCA_023391955.1 Bacillota bacterium
GTTGTAAACACCATATACCGGGACGGTTTCAAAAGATGTGTCAAAATCGGCTGCGGTGACTGCAGTGCTGCCGTCTGTGGTCCACCGTGTAACGGGGTATTCCGGACCTCCATCCACGAGACGCACCAGCTGGGGCAGCTGGGGAACGGTCCCTGCATAAGCGGCATAAGCTTGGGTAGACCGGGAGGTATCTACTACAGGCGCTTTAATCGTACCGTTTGCCGCTGCGCTGGCCTCCGCCTCACCCTTGGACAATGCTGCTGTAAAGCTGAAGCTGCCCGGGACTGTACCGGAGGAAGCCTGGAAGGAGGTAAAGGCGATATCACCTGCCGTCACTCCTGTTGCGGAAAAACCAGGCAACCCGCTGATGGTTTGGCGGAGCCAGGTCCGCACGTCCTCCTCGGTATTGGCTGTTGTCCGCTCTACGCTGTAGGCAGCCCCCTCCAGGATACCCTTGGCTTCATTGACTGCCTGCACATCCGCCGGGCTGGGCACCCGTTTGGCAACGGCCACATAGCTGACCAGCGAAGCCTGGTTGCCCGAATACGTATTGTTAATGGAGAGCTTGACGGTGCCGTCAACCGGCAGCGTAAAGCTGTGGCTTACGGATACGCCGTTGGGACCGGCCACCAAGCCGGATTTCACGGGCTCCGTGACCGTGGCGCCTTGGGCATCCTTATAGCTCAGACTGATGTCCATGGTGCGGTTGGTATTATTCCACCAGTCCCTGTGGAAGGAGGTGATGGTATACTTGCCTGCTGTTAAGGGGAACACATAACCCAGCGGATTATTCCGGGTGTTGGAGCCATATACGCCGGTTTGGCCTTTGTCCGTGGCCACCACGTCCCCGCCCGAGCCCTTCATCTGATAATTGCTGTTGGTGGGAGTATGGCCCCACACACTATCGCCGGTAGAGGGCTGATCCGCCTTGTTATTCAGCAGTGCCTCCCCAACCAGGCCTTTGATGAGGGTAAATGGGGGGGTATCCCCATCCACGGTGACACCAGGGTCCACGAAGTAAACCAAACCTGGAGGCACCACTTCCACATAAGCAGTGGTTTCCAGATTGCCGTAGGTTCCTTTTACGGAGACCGTTTCATAAGGAGTGGCAAAAGCGGTATCCTGAAGCTTCCAGTCCACCTTCACCATCGAGGTGCTGCCGTCCTGATGTTTTGCCTCCACGGTTTGAGGCAGTGCAGGAGCGGTTCCGGTATACGTAGCGACATAAAAAGGTGCAGCCAAAGAGATTATATCGCCCATATACAGCTGGTGCTCCGCTGCCGTCAAACGTGCCGCAAGCTGCTCCGCACCTTCTTGATCCAGCCGGTAGGCTGACGGATCAGCCAGTGCCTCTCCTGCTGCATCGCGCAGGGCCTCGAACCGCTGCCAATCGGCCTCGGTAAATTCCGGCTGGCGGGTTACCGCTTGAGCTGCAGTGCTTGCTGTCTGCAATATTGTTGTATCCGGCGCACCCTCTGCCAAGCCGGGTACCACCGCTACCGCATCCACGGACAGATTCCCGCTTATTACCTTGATTTCAACCGTATGCTGCCCGTACTTGAGCCCCCGGAGGGTATAGGTTTGGTACAGCTCCTTGGAGGCTATTGTCGGGGCCGCCTTAGCGATGGTCATACCATCTGCGGTCACCTCCAGCTTGGCTGTACCATCGTTCGGTCCGAGAATATCCAATCCGGTGCCGGTAAAGCTGTAGGAAAGGGTGGCTCCTGCCCCCTGGCTTGCCGAAATGGAGCGTTGATAAATATACATCCCCTGGCCGTTGGTATGGTTCCATGACCCGCTGTACACCAGCTTTTGTTGAGGAACCGGAGCCAAATCGGTCATTTCCAGATTATCCAGCAGCTCGGCATAATAAGGCTCGTAGCCGTCCAGCTTTTCCACCACCAGATTGTCAAAACGGGTAAAATAATAGCCGCTGGCCAGATCCACCCGCCCGGAAAGCTTGGGGCTCGGGTCGGTATAAGTGGCAAGCTTGACACCGTCCAGATACGCTGTGATTTGGCTACCCGCTGCTTCAATGGCCAGCTTATGCCAGGCATTATAAGCGGTATTGAAGCCCTCAATTTTGACACCGCCTGCGCCGGTAGCTGCATTGCCGGCGGCCACCTGGCTATTGTTCACCAGAAGCTGCCAGCCGCCGTCAAACCAGAATTTCAGCACATACGGGGTGCCCGTTATGGAGTGGGAGCTGCCACCGCCTTGGTATCTTGCGCCGATGGCCGCATAGTTGGCGCCTCCTTGGGTGCTGTTATTTTCAAAAGACACATCCACGCTGGCCTTGTAGTTCATCCACCGGTTGTCGCCGATGGCGGTAACCGGCTCCCCGTTGTTCCATGTGCCGCCCAAGCCCATGATGCTTCTGTCCAGCTGCTGGCGGAGCACATAATTGCCGGTGGTTTCGTCCAGATAAGCCTCGAAGGCGCCGTTGCGGTCATGGGTGTAGCGGGGGATAGCTCCTTTAGAACCACCGCGGGAATCCACATAGCTTTGGGTCCCGGTGACCAAACCGCCTGCGCCAATAACGGGAACGGTTTTACCCGTATAGTCGAAATCATCAGCATAGAGAAAATTGTCCGTTGTATTCGGCGTGGCGCCGGTGGCGTCCGTATCCAGCACTGTCCGTTCGCCCTCTACCGGAAGTGCCTTACGGTAGGCCGGGTTGCCGTCGTTATCCAGAGAGGTCACCGTGACAATGGAATACGGCTTCACCTTCACCGTATAAACACCCGCCCCATCGGCAGCAGCCTCTCCCAGATACTTCATGTACCGGCTGTTGAAGGCTTCGCCTGCCTCCGCCGCCCGGGTTTCCCACACCTCTAACGGAGGTTTCCCTGCTGAGAAAGCCATGTTTACTGTCTGGAGCTTATAGGTCCGCTCATATTCACTGTCATTGACGATCACAGTAGAAAAATTGCTCTTATCCGGCGCCGCCATGGTCATATAGCTGGGGGTGCCGTTGCGTCCGCTTACCGGATTGGTGCCGGTGGCTCCGGTAGCGCTTGCTTGGGGCACAGCCCGCCAGATGCCGGCGCTGTTGGTTTCATTTTCCCAACCGGCCTTCATGAACCAGTTGAAATGCTGCAGCACCGCCAGCCCCGCATCATAATGTATCCACCCTGACCACGGGTCCCGGGCGCTGACCAGCTCCTTGAAGGAATATTGTCCTCCCTCATAAAAGGAACCGATGGCCGGCTGATAAATAAAGTGAGTCCGCCTGGAGTTGACGAATCCCTTGATAATGGTGTTGCCCATCTCCAGCGCACTGCCGGTTCCGCCAATGCCGGTGCCGGCTGCAGCAGGATCCTTAACGTTGTTATGAGGCCGGAAAGCCGAGTTGCTGAAGGTAGCCTGGGCTTCACTGTTCCAGATTTCCAGATCGAACTGCTCCGCCAGCTTTTTGAAATTCCCTGCGCTGTCGTCGTCGGTATTATAATGGTACCCGGCTACGGATATCACATCCCGGAGGGTAGCGTCACTAACCAGGCTGCCGCCGAAGCTGCCGATGCCCACCTCGTCGGAAATCACCATTTCCATGCGGTTATAAAGCGCTTTCTCTTCTGCGTTCAGAAAACCCTCGGCGTCGTTACGCACCTTGGCGGCATATTCCCTGGTCCAATTCAGATCAGGCGCATGTTCATTAATATACGGGTTCACATAGTCTGCCATATATCCGTATTGACGGTAGGCCGCCAGAAGGGTGTTTTTGTACCAGGTATAGATTTTGTCGTTATTATCCGCCCAAGCCGGAGCACTCCAGCGCAGAATGCTGACCTTGACGTTGGGGTTTACCGCCTTGGCATCCGCAGCCAGCTGGAAGCCGGGATGGCGGGCCACATTGGCCGGCTCATCAGCCGTCCGCATGGTAGCCGGATCAGGACCTGTGGAATTGTTCCGGTCATTGCCCATTTCAATTTTGACATGGGACATAAGCGGATGTTCACCGCCGAACAGCACCTGAAGCAGCTCCGTATATTTGTCCGGATGTTCCGCCTTATAATCCATCAGAAGAGCACTGGTGCTGTTGGCGCTGAGCACACCGAAGCCCTTGAAGGTCAACCCGTTGACATTATTCGCTTTAATATCGTTGCCGTCCAGCAGCACCTTCACCGTGGAGGCAATGGCCTTTCGGGCATCCTCAATCATGGTTTTGATGCCGCCCTGGGCAACGGCGAACCAGCTCAGAATCGGCGCTTCCCCGGACACATTGGCGTAGGTCAACGTAAGAGGCACGCTGGTGTTGACATCTGCAGGCAGGGTGAACTCGCTGGATACCTGGGTTGTAGTGTTAGTATTATACTGATCCAGCTGCAGGGTTTTTACTACACCGCTTGTATCAGTATACTCGATGCGGGGTTTGGTCTCCCGGGAGCGGGTGCCGTACCAGTCGAAGAAGCCGCTGGTCAGAGTATACGTGCCCGGAGCCAAGGTTAGCTTATACGAAATGGAGTTGTTTCCGGTACGCAGACCGATGCGGTAAAGGTCGGTGGAATCA
>JAEWAA010000027.1 GCA_023391955.1 Bacillota bacterium
GCATATTTCCGGGAAGAATGCCAGGCAAAGGCGCTTCAACAGCGGCCTCGACTGTGCGTACCTCCGCCGCCTCCTCTGCCTTCGAAATCCCGTCCGGCGCAGCAAGGTCAGCCAGTCGGTTCACGTAGGCCTTGCACGCTTCATCCTGCCAGCGGATTTCATAAGCGCGCTCCGCCGCCTTATATTCACAGACCGCCTCCTTCACGAAGGCCTCCGGGTGCAGCCGCAATAGCCCGCAGCTCTGAAACATAACCAGATCCGTCGAGGTCCAGAGCAGCAGCTGCCCCCTGCTTTCCTCATCAGGGGCGCCGGTTTTATCCACCCGTACGGCCACAAGCCCAAAGCCGCCCTCTGCCGTCCGGAACAGATACGGATGTTTGACCCCTTTTTCCTGAATGACATTCCGTTCATCCACTGTTGCTTCCGCAAACAGAATGCCGTAATTGCGGTTCAGCGGCTGAAACTCCCCTTCTCCCTGGCACAGAGCCAAATGAATGCTGTTGGCAAGCGACTCCGTATAGTCATTGTCCGGTTTTCGCGTATATACGAGGATAACATCCTGCTGAATGGAAAATTCCATGAATAATCGCTCCTTGCTTTATGGTTTCACCTTCACGGTCAGGCTCAGCTTTCGGAAGGAACGGTCAATATCCTTGATATATGTAATCGCTTTCATATTGACTGACAACAAGATGCATCCTGTAAGCCGGTTTCTCCTCATAATATCCGGCGGATTAGCGGGTATATGATAAAAGCTGATATTTACTTGCGGACGACAAGGTAGATACTTTCAACCGAAAGACTTCAATACCTTTTTATTATAAAGAAAATCATTGACTATCGTCCATGATCTATTGTAACTTAATATTGATCTATTCTGACATCGGGGAGAAAATAATGGAGAAAATCTTCTTCGCGGATAACCATGCGGAGCATAATGGGGACTTCGTCTTCCATCAGCCCCACGGCCATGATTGCTGGCTCTTGATTCTCACCAAAACCCCGGCGATGATCCAGGTGAACGGGCAGCTGAAGCGGTACAACAAAAATCATGCCGTCCTGTTTCGCCCGGGCCAGCCTATTAAATATGCCGCCTGCACCGAAAGCTACATCAACGGATGGATCCGCTTTAACTTAAATCCCAGCTTCTTCGATCTGTGCCCCATCGAATACGGCATACCGCTGCATATGGCCGACTATATTCAGTGTCATCAGCTGATGCAATTTATTGCCCATGAGCATGCAGGCGGAAACAGCGCCTCCTCCATTTATTTATTGAAGGCGCTGCTTATGATTCTGAACACCAACCAAACCCATGAGAAACGAACCGTCGAGGATAAGCTGTTCAACCTGCGCCAGGAAATAGAGTGCAACCCCGGCTTCCCGTGGACGGCCACCTATATGTCCAGCCTGGTCAACCTGAGCGAAGGCTACTTTCACCGCATGTACAAAAAAATGTTCGGCAGCTCCTGCATCGACGATGTGATCGAAATGCGGCTTGCCCTGGCCCGGAACCTGCTGACCACCCGGCAGATAAAAATCAACGAAATCGCCAGCCAATGCGGCTACAAAAACGCGGAGCACTTCTGCAGACAATTCCGCAGCCGGGTGGGCGTTTCGCCCCAGCAATACCAGGGGTTATGATGCTGTTTATTTTTATTCCTCAACAGGATCGGTATGAAGATCTTGATCGGGACGCGTGAAGCTCCATCGAGTAAAGGTCACCTCAAAGCCCTCTCGTGTTGGGGAGGTGGTATAAGGGCCTGCCTGATTCCCTGTCGGGTAGGGAAAACGCGCCACACGTACGGTACGCCAAGCATGGTGCTGTGTTCGTGCGCGGATAATCACGGCATCCTTCATAATGGAAGCGCGAAGAGTAACTTCTTCCCCAACCCACTCCGGTACAGCAGCCAGCGACCAGTCCGAGTAACCATCAGTTACGACTGCGGAAAGCTGAGGAATACCGTCATTGACCTCAACCCTGGTTTTAATCCATTGCCCCGGGCCATGATATAACAAAATCCCTGCCTGATCATACAGTTCCGCGAATGACGAGAGCAGAAAGGATACTTCCACAGCCGTATTGTTATCCCAATCTGCCAACAAAGCGGCGCCATCTTCATATTCGAAGCCATATAAGGTTTTTTTCCAGAAATCTCTTCCCTTCTCAGGCTTAACCTTATAGAAGTCCCCTTCTTTTTGGGCAGATTGCGGCTTATTCAGCCACTTCCCTGCACTCCAGTCCATTTTCTTAATGGTCATTTTTGTGTCCTCCTTAGATTAATTCTCCACGTTTTTTTAAATACCGGTATAGAATGCAGCCGGAAACCGCACATAAAAGAGCGCACAAGCCGATAAATCCATAACCTGCTTGCAGCCCGCGCAGCAAACCAAGGGAGTCTTCTTCACCATAAATCCGTTTAACCATTTCTATAACAAACCCGATAACGTAGTTGCCAATAACGCTGCCAAGCCCCATTAGTGTGACAGTAAAAGTAATTGCCGTATCACTTCCGCGCGGATACCGTTTTGCAATAAAGGCCATAACGGTTGGATAAATCATTGCAATCCCGATACCTGCTGCTGCAAAAAGAAACGACCACTGTTCCCCGCCAATAATAGCCGCAAACGTACATATTGCAGAAAAACCAGAAAAAATAATGAAAGATAATGCAAATCCGATTCGATCTGTCACAGGCCCTAAGAGGAACCTGGAAACGGCAAAAAGAAGAAAAAATACAGACAGCATACCGGAAGCCTCGACTGTACTCCAGTGGTAGGCCTTTTCCAAAAAATTCACTAACCAGCCACCCACAGCCAATTCAGATACAACTCCGAAAGTGAGTATCAGCACCATCAACCACAAGGCTGGGTCTCGCAGCAATACTTTAAAAGGAGTCCGGCTTGCATCCGCAAGATCATCCCCTGGAAATGAACTGCGCACGGCAGTCAAGATTGGTAATACAGCTAAAGAAAGCATGACCAGATACATGCCACGCCAATCCAGCGTTTGACCAAACACTTGAACAGTCATAACTTTCGTTGCGATTAAGGGTGCAACCGTTGAACTTAACCCGTAAAAAGCATGGGATAAATTCATCATTGCCCCCGTATTCCTGACAAAGATCCTTGCTCCCAAAATCGCCAGTGCAATCTCCAGCATCCCATTCCCTATATACATCAGAAAGTAAGAAGCAGAAAAAAGCGGATACGTATGCGATAAAAATATAAAAATACCAGAAACTAACATGGAGGCAAAGGATAAAATACTTGCAGCTTTGATCCCCCATTTTCTCACTAGAACAGCAGTAAACGAGCAGGCAATTAGATAACCTAAGGCATTTAAAGATAACAGAGTGCCCAATTGTTGTTCATTGAGATTAAAGTCGAACTGAATCCTGGGAATCGCCGGACCTTTTATATTCTCTGAGATACCGAAAATAATAAAACCCAAAAAGATAGTAGCAAGCTGCAATGCATAAACCTTGTTAAAATCCTTCAACCGCTGCATGAATTCCGTATGCCTCCTAAGCTTGCCATAACTCTGCACTTTATGTAGTATTATATCATCGTAAAAGTGATGTTCAAGCCACTTTATTCCCACACAGTATCACTATATTCCCAATTAGGTGGATTCCAATGAAAATAGATAACATGCCGTTAGATCATACATGTTTTGAAAACATTCAACATGGCCAGTTTGATTTTCCGATTCAATACTATGTGGATGAGTTACATAAATTCCTTCAGTATAGAGTACCTTTGCATTGGCATTTTGAACCGGAGTTCTTTGTTGCCCGTGGAGGAACCGTAGTGGTTCAGGTGGGGCATCACCGAATAGAATTAGAAGCCAATGATGGCATCTTCATCAGTAGTAATACACTGCACTCCTTTGAACAAAAACATGAATCTGATGTTTGTGAATGCCCGAACATCGTTTTTTCCGGTGAGTTGATCGCTTCACATACCAGTGTCATCTATAAAAAATATGTCCTTCCATTTCTGGGTGACAAGAATGTGCCATATGTCGTTTTACATGCTCACGAAGCCTGGCATAACGAAATTCTAAAGAAGCTGGAGAGCATCTTTGCTCTGCTTCAGCAGCACGGTGCAGAAAGCTGCTACGGTTCATTTCCTGTTCTGGATTTCAATACGGATTCATTATTGGAGGTTGGCTTCGAAATGCAGGTACAATGCCTCCTCAATCAGATATGGTTGTTATTGGTTCAACATTGGCATCAGCTTCCTACCGTAACTACCGATAAACGGGAGCTGCAATATCAAGCGAGGCTTCAGAACATGATTGCCTTCATTCAGAAAAACTACATGAACCCTTTGACGCTCGAAGACATTTCGAACTCCTCGAATATTAGCAAAAGTGAGGCCTCCCGCTGTTTTCATTCGTATATGAAATGTTCACCTGTAGAATATTTATTGCAATACCGGATCGAAGCCGCGCAAGGCCTACTGCTCGGGACTGCCCGTTCGATCCAAGAGGTCTGCTCGGAGTGTGGTTTTAATTCACCGAGCTATTTTATCAGAATGTTTAAAAAGAAAGTCGGAGTAACGCCTGGAATATACAGAACGAAAAACTCAATTTAATGCATGCAAAAGCAAAAAGGACTCCAGCGGAAACCGCTGAAGCCCTTTTTGCATGTAGTGCGGTCGAGAGGACTCGAACCTCCACGGAGTATTAGTCCACTGGAACCTGAATCCAGCGCGTCTGCCAATTCCGCCACGACCGCATGTTTTGTTGTTTCCTCTCGAGGAGGACAAGTAGAAATATACCATGGGCCCAGAGAAAAGTCAAACCCCTAAAATAAAGTTCTATTTTTCAGAAAAATCAGCCATAGCGGGCGGCCGGCTTGAGCTGCCTGCCCGCTATGGACATGGATTTTTCGGCGTCTTTACTTGGATTTAGGCAGATTCAAATCCGGAACCGGCACCTTATCCCATCTCATATCGGTGCCGAAGTAAAAGCTGGTATAACATGGTTGGTTGTACACCACATTCTGCCATGCCACCCCTGTCCGGTATTGTGCATCATGCATCAGGGTGTACAGCTTCCGGTCCGTCACTTCCGTGCTCATATAGATGCGGATGGCGGTGCTGTCCGCGGTACGCACCACCAGCTCCTCCCGCCAGTCGCCGAACAAGTCGGCTACCAGACATGGGTTGCCCTTGGTGCCGTTGTTGGAGCGGGTGCCTTCGGCGGTGAGCACGGTGCCGCGTTTCCAGTCCTCGATGGTCACATCCTGATCGAAGCTTCCGCTGACGATTTGGGTGGTCATGTCCGCTCCCCATTTGATGCTCATGTTGGTGCCCGGCGCGGTTTCGCTCAGCTGCTCGCCTTTGG
>JAEWAA010000037.1 GCA_023391955.1 Bacillota bacterium
GCCTTGTACCGGGTGCCGCTGTCGGCTGCCGTCAGCACCAGGGTGGAGGACATGGAATAGGTGCCCGCCCGGATCAGGGTGGTTTTGACCGTGCCCGTCCGCATGGCGTCCCTGGCTTTGGTGAGGGTGCGGAATGGACCGTCCGTTCCGGCGCTGTTCGGGGCAGCCAGAGTTCCGGACCAGCTGTCATTGCCATTTAGCGCCACATAGTAGCTTCCCGCCGCCTGTGCGGCAGGCGGAACAATCGAGACCCCAACCGACCACAACAGCAAAACCGCAATCCACAAACGACCCGCCTTTCTCCAAACCATCTTCATCCTTTGATCACTCCCTTTGGAGGTATCGCGGCATTCTTGGATGTAAGCGCTTTATTTTCCGCGTAAAGCAATCATGCCCCATTTCGGTGCAGGGGGCACAGTGTGAAAAAAACGATTCTGTCTATACAGGCATATGATTCATGCATAAATGTATGGGAAAAGGCAGGCCAGGGGCACATCGCTGCGCCTGCAGGCCTGCAACTAATAAATCACCTTTTTCAAGCGGTATTCGTTAGGTGTCACCCCGAATTTGTTCTTGAACAGCTTGTAGAAATTGCTCCGGTTAATAAAGCCCACCCGCTCCATAACGTCCGACACACTCCGGTCCGTCGTCTCCAAAAGCCGCACCGTATGGGCCAACCGGATTTCCGTAATATATTCGGCCACGGATAAGCCTTCGCTTTGCTTGAACAGCTTGCCCACGTGGGCGGAGGACATCTTCAGCATGGAAGCGATGCCCTGCAGGCTCAGATTCGGGTCCTCATAGCGGTCTTCGATATACTCCTTGATGGTATCGAATAAAATCCGGTTTTTGCCGGCATCCCCGTCCTCCTGCTGCTTCTGCAGCTCCCGGAAGAGCGCAGCCAGCTCCTCCGCCATGGCCTCCAGGGTCTCCTTCTCGAGAAGCTGCTTCTGCAGCTGGTTCCAGTCCACGGACAAGGGCTTCAGCTTGTTGGTGTTCATCTCTCCCACCGCCTGCTTGACGGCGGCCAGCACCAGCAGCACCGCATGGTAAATATTGTCCGGGTGAAGCCTGCCCATAAACTGGAACAGCTTCTGCACCGTTTCCTCGAAGGCAGAGGCATTGCCCGATTTAATCGCTTCCGCCAGCCGTTTTTCCAGCTCCTGCGGCAGATTGAAGTCCCGGTTATCCAGCCGGGCCTTCACCATTTCATACGGAATGATGGAGCGCGGCCCGTACACCATCCGGTACTCCAGCACCTGCTGGGCCAGCTCATAGCTTTTGGACATATCCTCATGGCCTGTAAAAATAGGTCCCAGAGCAACGGACAGGCTGATGCGGTAATACGCCTCCACAATGCCGATAATTTCCCGCATGGCCTCCCCGATTTTTTCCCCGAAGCCCTCCGGCTCGAAGCCGCTGATGATCATCACAAAATGACCACTCCGCATATCCACGCTTTCGCAGCGGTACCGCCTGGACAGCACCTCTTCCGCAATGTTCATCACCGCGAAGGCATACAGCCGCTTCTCCGCCTTGGAGGCGGTTTGGTCGAACTGGCGGTAGTGGTCGATGGACAGAATCGCCACCATCATGGGCGAATCCGTCTCCAGATTCAGGCCATGCTCCCGGATTTGCTCCTGGAGCTCCGCCCGGGAGACCGCGCCGCTGTCCGCCAACAGCCCCCGCAGGTTGTAATTGCGGATCAGCCGCAGATCCGTCTCCGCCAGCTTGGGGTCTGCCGCCGCTTCCTTGATCTCCAGCATCCGGGTATAGGTTTCGGACAATATCGCCAAATCATCCTTGGGCGTGGACGGGTCCTCTCCCAGCACACCACCGCTGACCCGGATCTGCCGGACCAAATTGCGGATAGGGCCGTACAGCCTGTGGGACACCAGCACGGAAAGCACCAGAGATACCAGGAAAAAGCCGCCGGTCAGTGCCAGTGTTGTTGTTTTCCAACGGGTTAGCGCACCGAAAAGGGTGTCATACGGCTGAAGGCTGACGATAGTCCAACGGAACATATCCGTGGGCATGTAGGTGACCAGCTGCTTTTCCCCACCCAGCTCCAGAGAAAACAGCCCCGGTTTACCGTCTTCTTTCCCCCGGCTTTCCCCAATCGCCTGTGCCAAGGCCGGATCCAGCTCCTGGGGCTTCAAGTCTCCGCCGAAAGCGCTGCCATCTTTTCCAATAACAAGAAGTTTACCCGCCTGCTCTGTCCCGATATCATTCAGGCGCTGGATGTTGTCAAACACCCACTCCGGCTTCACATTGACAATCAGTGCGCTGCTGCCCGGTTTGTAGGCCGTGTTGGATTCATACAGCATATAGCTGAATACATTGTGCTCCGGGTTAGCGGTGGTTTTCAGGCTCATGGGCACCAGCTCAGCCTTGGATACCCGGTCCGGCTGGGACAGGTATTGGCGGAGCTGGGCCGTCAAGGCCGTTTCGTATTGGATATCCAGACTCCCCCCGGCATAAAAACCGTCGATTCTGGCATTGTACAGGATAACCGAATCAATATATGTGTTGCTGTTGACCCATTTGTCCAGCTTATACTGCTTGTTGGCCTGCTCGAAGGCATCCAGGGGCGCGCCGTAGAGCATCGTGATGATATCATGGTCCACAAATAGGTTGAAGGCTTGGGTATCGATCATTTTCCCCAAAAGGCCAATGTTGGAATTCACCTGAGAGAGCACCTTCATGTTGGCATCGTACTGAGTTTCCCGGACGGTTTTCTCCGAATACCGGTACAGGGTCAAGGCGGTGAGGGATAACGTGAGCGTAATCAGGAGCGAAATGGACAGCAGAATCCGCTGCAGATACTTTCTCGAACGGTAGACAGATAAAAGCCTCATCTGACTCCCTCCATGTGGTTAGTGTGAACCGATTATATCACGCTTGCTCTAGCTGCGCATCAGCCGTCTCCACCCGGAGGGAAACCGGTCCGTGGCCGTGGGTGTACAGGGCTATATGCAGCCCTTCCTGCTCGGTAACGGTCAGGGGCCGCCCGTCTGCGAAGACCCGGACCGGCCGGTCAAAGGCAATTTCCCCGGTGGTGCCCGGTGTACCTGCCGCCTCCCAAAGGGTATAGCCGTCATCCAGCGGCACCAGCTCGCTGGTGCAATATACCAGCTCGGCATAAGGCAGGTGCACGCCCACAGGCATCATCCGCGCAGTAAGGGGAGCAATGTACAGCACCGATTGTTTGGGAAAATCCAGATAACCGCCTTCCTCTGTGCGCAGCCGGATACGGTCGCACCGCTCTACGCCTGTCATGTTGACGGCCGTCACCAGGGAAAAGCCTACCTTGCCACGAACAACAGTGTGATAAATGCCATGCTCCGCATGGACCGCCCGGCCCGCTGCCAGCATAGGCAGCAGCAGCAGCTTCAGCGACTCCACATTGTCCAACCCGGTAAACTGCGGTGCGAAGCCCAGGACCAGTGCCTCTCCGCTCCCGAAGGGATGCCGGTATCCGGCGGTTTCCCCTTCGTAGGTGATGAGGCAGCTGCCCTCACCGGGAAGCTCCAGCGTGTTCAGTTGGTCCGCAGGGATACCGTCCAGCTCCTTCATCCGCATGAAGCGGCGGCCGATATCTCCGGCGGTAAGCCCGAAGCGGGGAATCTCCCGGCGGAGCAGGAAGCCCGTTGCCTGGGCCAGCAGGGGGAGTTCAAGACCATCCGGCGTTCGCACGGGAACCTCAGGATAAAAGACCACCCTGCCTCCTTTTTCCCCATGCCGCATCACGTACTCCATGGCCTCCGCCGACAAGGTGCCGTCGTTGGGGATAATCAGAAGCTGCGGAAACCCCGGCTCCCGATTCGGAACATCCAAGTCCATCAGCCCAAACTGGATATTGCTCATGGTGAGCATCTTGGCAAGAGCATCAATGCTGTCCACCACCTGCTTGGAGCGGTTGGCCGACAAGGTGGAGGCGCCGGAGGAGTGGTCCTCGAAGACAGCCAGCTCGCTGCCCGCATATTGCGCCAGCAGGTAGAGCTCTTGAGACAAACCGATTACCGCGTCATAAACTTTGGCCGTACCGGCCAGCTCCCGCTCCCACCCGGCGGCAAACCGGTTGAACTCTCCCGTCATCCGGTAGACGGTATTCTCCTCGCCGGAGGCGGATACCGGGTCGGCGAAGAGATCATACGCATCCGTCACGTAGGTGCGGCTGAAGCCCTTTTCACCGGAGGCAAAAATAAAGTAGTTGTACCCGTCCATCCCGTGGCCCAGCAGCGTGCGCAGATGCACCGGGTAATTCAGATGGTTGGGCACCTGATCCAGTGTCATCCACCCGGCCCCCACCTCGATGGCGATGGCGGGACGGTCAGGCGCCTGCATCTTCAGCGCCTCCAGCCGAAAGACGATTTTAGGCAGCCCGTTGGCGTCCATATGGTACCCGTATTTCAGATAGGAGTGGCAGGTGGTGAGAATCTCCTCCCCCTGCTCCTTCATGTACGCGGCGAAGGAGGCATGATTGCCCGGACCGCGGAAAAAGCCGTTAATGGGCTCATTGTAGGTATTGGGCACCTGCAGGCCATACTTGCGGCTCCAGCGGGCCAGCAGGGCGGCGTACCGGTAGACATATTCCGTGCGGAACCGCATCCAGTCCAGGTAAAGCCGCTTCTTGCCTAGGGCGTCTGTTCCCTGCAGCTTGGGATGAATGGCGGCCAGGCCGGCTGCTTTCGTCCCGTAACGCCGGTTCAATGCCTCCAGGCTGCCGAACCGCTCCAGCAGGCTATGCTGGAACAACCCCGGGGTCTCCCCGTCCCCCAATACGGTCGGGTCATACAGGGAGCCGTCCGGGTCAAGTCCGGTAAACAGCAGGTTCATTTCATTATCCGGCTGATGGAGGATGATGGGCCCCCCGTTTTCGATGGAAAACCGCTTGAGCAGCGGGATCACCCGGGCGTACCAGCGCTCCGCCAGCTCCAGGAACCGGGTGCCCAACTGCTGCGGGACATGATTGCCCTGCCCCACCCAAAAAGCAGGACTGCCGTCCGGCTTGGCGCTGACCGTCTCGGGATATTGCCGGTACATCCAGTGCGGATGCCCCCCGTCCACATATTCGGCATTGATGAAGGGGCCCGGCTTGGCTATGACGTACAGGCCCATGGATGAGGCCAATTCCAGGAAACCCGTCACATCCCGTTCGGGTAGGGTTTCCCCGGTAAAGTCGAACCTCCC
>JAEWAA010000099.1 GCA_023391955.1 Bacillota bacterium
CCTCAGTACCCGGGTATCCGTTTCATCCAACGCCTTGGCCACATCCTCCGGAAAAATATCCAGATTGGTCAAGCCGTTCATGGCCAAGGGGGACAGCCCGAAGAAATCACCGCAAGCCCGGTTTACCTTATCGAAGCTCAGATTATCCGCATTCTTCACATAAAGCATCAGCGGTAGGCTGTCGATAATCGTATCCAGAAAATGATTGGTGTTCAACAGTTCCTTTTCCTTCTGCTTCAGGTCGCTGATGTCGGTCATGATCCCTAAATATCCGCCGATGCTGCCGTCGGACAGCCGGTATGTGGAGACCGTGTAGAGGATATCCCGCTCCAGCCGGTCGGCGAAAATCCGCTTCATCATAATACTCACCGGCTTGCCCGTATCCTGCACCTGCTGCCGGGCGCAGCTGAACTCCTCATAGCTTTTGGCGGATACATGGGCGAATTCACTGAGCTTGAGGCCCCGGAGCTGGCTGCGGTTAATCCGGAAGGCGTCCTCGTATGCCCGGTTGCAGCCGACAAACCGCTCTTCCTTGTCTACATAGAACAGAGGATTGGGCAGGGTGTCGATAAGCTGATTAATAAAATAAAGCTGGTTAGACAACTCCTTGCGGATCCGTTTGTACTCGGAGATGTCCTCCTTAATGCCGACGAAATGGGTAATCCGTTCCTGCGCATTCTTAATGGGCGAAATAATAACGGCTTCCTCATATTCCTCGCCGCCCCTCTTCCGGTTGACAAACTCGCCTTTCCAAATGTCACCCTTCAGGATCGTCTCCCACATGTCCTCATACACATCCGCAGGCGTTTTGCCTGTGCGCAGAATCCGGGGGTTTTTGCCCAGCGCCTCCTCCTTGCGGTATCCGGTGACCTTGGAGAAAAACGGGTTGGTGTATTCAATATTGCCGTCTGTATCCGTAATCAGGATGGACAAGGGGGATTGCTCAATCACATTCAGATACAGCTGCAGACTTTCCGTATACTGGCGCTCCGAATCCAGAAGCTTCTTCGTCACCCGGATCTGCTTGGCATAAAGCCGGACCAGGAAGTAAGACATGATAATGATGGAGAAATAGAGCAGCACATTGGTGGAAACCCCCTTCATGAATAGAACCAGAAGCGGATAGGCCACAAACAGGATGCCTGCTTTCAGGGAACGGTCTCCCAGCATCATCCAGCTCCACCGGGAGCCGCTGGCGGGCTGGCGCATGGGCCAGTGATAAGCCAATATCCCTGCTGCCATCAGAAGAGTGCTGGTTTTGTAGATAATGTCCACCAGAGTTCCGGTAAAGACGCGGAAATGCAAGGTTTGAATCAGATCGGTGCAGGTCGCAATGCCGACGCCCAGCAGAAGAAGAACAAATCCGGTGGTGCGGGATTTTTTGTCTGCGTACAGTGAAATCAACAGAATCAGAGACAGGATAGACAGGGATAGTACCGTATAGACCAGTGCGATGGACGCTTTTGCATCCAATCCGGAAATTCGAAAGGGATTATCCTGGAGATAAATGAACCAGACTGTCCCGACGACACATTCCAGAATGGTGATCCAGTCCCAGAGCAGCTCCATCCGGGAATGGCCGCTCATAAATTGACGGGCATAACCGATCAGATACAGCACAAAGCACAGCCTGGGCAAAAGATAGACCAACAGCTTAACTGCGGTAAAGGCGGTGCTTCCGGCTTCACCCGAGGCAAACAATGGAGCTCCGGCAACCGCAAACAGATCACCGGCCAGATGGAAAAGAAAGGCGGCTTCCAAGAGCCTCCTGTACTTCCTTTGCTCCGGCGGGAACCGGGAATAGAAACGGCAGGCCAGGAACGCCAGCAGCGGGGGTATGGGCATGGCAGCATCGAGAGCCGCCGGATTCCGGATGAGGAGCAGGATCACATACAGCGCCGCATAAACGGCCAAAGCCGCCCACATCCATGATGGGGAGTAACGTCGTGGAATATCACCGCTTGATGATGTCATAATTTCGACAACCTTCTATGGTTTTACTACACATTTTACCATGATTCGAGCTTTTTTTCAGCAACAAAATAGAGGCCGCAGCCTCTATTTTTACACGCTCTTAATGGGCATTAATTGTATCCACAATCGACAGCTGATGAATCTGCCGGGCCGGCCCCCGGACCGCGAGGAAAGAGGCTGCCACTACAAGAAAAACGATAACGGCCAGCGGACCAACAGGTATCTGCCACCCCTCTCCCCAACGGCTCGTGATCATCTGCCGGTACAGGAGCCGGTGCAAAGGCAAACCGAGAACACAGCCTGCAATGCTTCCGCATATCGCATAAACAGCCGCTTCCGCCGCAACCATTTTGACAAGCTGTCTGCTGCTCATTCCGATGGCCCGCATAGCGCCATACTGCTGAATGCGGGAACGTACGCTCATGGCAATGTTATTGACTATGTGGAAAACGGTAATCAGGGCGATCACCGCCAAAAATCCGTAGACAAACAGGGCAAAGGAGAAATAGCTGCCTCTCACTTCGCTGTTGCCGGTACGCCGGTCGGAGAAGGCTGCGTCTTGTCCGGCAAGGGACTGGATATCATTCACCACTTCATCCGGGGCTCCTCTGGAGAGCTGAATATCAATCACTGTATAACCGGTTTGGCCGGTCAACCTCCGAAACAGCTCCTCGGAACAAATCACCGTTTTTACTCCCGGTTGGCTGTCGAAGGGGCTGTTGGAGAGGATACCCGCCACCGTCACCTGACTTGTCCCTTGACCGGTCTGGAGCTGGAGAAGGTCCCCAACCTGAAGCGGATTGGATTCCTCATACACAACCAACACCCCGTTCCCTGTCTGCCGGACAGGTTCGATAGAGCCGGCCAGCAAGCTTTCCCGGGCCCAATCCAGCTGATGCTTTTCGTATGAGATCAGATCCGCTTTTTTGAGCCCTTCTGCAGTCTCCAGCGGAATTCCATACGCAAACATCCGGCCGTATACCCGTTTCACGTGGGGCATTCCCTCCAGCCGGCCAATCAAAGCAGGGTCCAAGGACGGGGTTTTATCCGCGCTGGCAAAGGAAAAATCCGGCGTCCACGGCTTCAGCGGCCGGATGGCATGCTGCATAAAGTCCACCGTGGTGGAAAAGCAAAGGTACAGCACAATGCTCAGTGAGAATGAACCTACCACCATTATAAAGTTCTTTTTGCTGGCTACCGCATGGTGGATGCCCAAGGCGGTTTCCACCTTGAGGAATGCGGTGCTGGCCGCGGAACGGACCGGCCGCAGGGCGTGGGCGTTTCCGGTAGAAGCAGCCAAGGGCGAAACCCGGGAAGCCCTTCGGGCAGGTGAGCGGGCTGCCAGAAGAACTGTAAGCAGACCGACGCCCACCCCGGCTGCAAGACCGATCCAGCTCACGGCAAAAACAGGGAGCTCCGCAAATTCGCCGGGGTTGGCCATTTTCAGAACCGCACATAACACCCAAACTACGGCAATTCCCGCACCGATCCCCCACGGAATAGCGGTTTTGCACCACTGAAGCGCCTCCCGGCGGACAAACCGCATAACCTGCTGCCGGGTAGCACCCAAACAGCGCATCATTCCGAAAAACTCCGTCCGCCGCATCACATGGCTGTTGAGGCTGCTTGCGATCATGAGCACTCCCACCAACACGATAATGCCGGAGAGGACGGCGGCACTTGCATAGAGCTGCATAACATAGCTGTTCCTGCTTTGGCCTATCGCCGCCAGCAGATTCCCGTTTTGCTGAATCTGGTCATCGCGCAGCTGAAGCTGCCCGGCCATGTCCGCAATCACCTTCTGCATATTGCTGAACCGGGACAGCTTCATAAGCAGGCTGCTGTCGTATATTTCCTCCGGAACAGCACGACGGAACCCCTCCTCCGACAACACCAGGACATAGGTGCCCCGGCTCATCATGGAGGACGTTCCCTCCACAATCCCGGAGACTATGAGCTGCACAGGCTCTGTTCCCGGCCGCACCAGCGTAAGCGTGTCCCCTACTCCGGCGCCCAGGCTGAACATGGCATTTTCACTCAAGCCTACCTCTGTATTTTTAACGGGATAGCTGCCTTGCTTCATCTGGATGGGGAACATGTCCCCGAAGGTTTCCTTGTCCAAGCCGGCGATCTGCACAGGCTTCCCCGAAACAGTGAAGCCACCCTTGTCGCCTAGAAACGAATACCATCCTGCGGAGGTGACCTCGGGCCTGGCTTTCAGCATAGCCTGAGTTTCCGCGTTTGCTCCCGTAACCAAGACGTGCCAGCTGCCGGAGCTGTTGATTACCTGCAGCCGCTGGCTCCGGATAGCCATATCCGCCATACTGAAAACAGCCGTCACCAGAAAAACGGCCAGCACGATGCAGGTAAGCGTCATCCGGTTCTGCTTTTGATGAACCTTGGCAAAAATCGGAATCAGGTTCAGATAGCTTTTCATTCCCGCACTCCCCCCAAGTCGGCAAGCACACCGTCCGTTACCTGGAACACACGGTCCACAGAAGCGGTCAGGTTCACATTATGGGTGATCATGAGAACCGTCTGCTGGAAACGGCGGGAGGCTTGAACCAGCAGATCGAGGACATCCCTACTGTTCCGGGAATCCAGATTGCCGGTCGGCTCATCGGCCAATATCAGCATGGGTTTGGCAATCAGCGCCCGTCCGATGGCAACGCGCTGCTGCTGGCCCCCGGACAGCTGGCTGGGCAGATGCTTGCGCCGGGAGGTGAGGCCAAGCAGCTCCAGCAGCTCATCCACCGCTTTTTGCTCCGGCTTGCGGTAATCCAGAAGCAGCGGAAACATGATATTCTGCTCCACCGATAATTCCGGGACCAATTGAAAGGACTGGAAGATAAACCCGATATTCTGGCGCCGGAAAACCGTGCGCTTCGATTCCTTCAGCGAAAAAAGATCACACCCGTCCAAATACACCCGTCCCGAAGTGGGATTGTCCAAACCTCCGATGCAGTTCAACAGCGTGCTTTTCCCCGAACCGGATTCTCCCACCACCGCTGCAAACTCTCCCTTTTCCATTGCAAAGGACACATCCTTCAAGGCCTGTATGCCCGTTTCGCCTTTGCCAAATTGCTTGTTCAGATGTTCTACAGTCAACAGCTTCATTCACTGTCCCTCCTTTCCTTGAAGGATACCAGATAGAGCTTACAATCCGGTGAAAGGAAGCTTACGGATTTGTAAGGAAGCTGATGGTGAAGACGGTTCCCTTTTTCACAGTGCTATGTACGGACACTATGCCCCCCTGGCCCTCAATAATCGCTTTAGCCAGGGGCAAACCCAGCCCCAGTCCTTGGGTGCTCCGGGAATGCGGACTCCGGTAGAAACGCTTGAAAATATGATGGATGTCCTCCTGGGCAATGCCGGTTCCATGATCCTCTACCGTCAGACGCACCATGCCGGGATGGTGTTCCCAATGGATCAGGATATCCCCCTCCGGTCCCGAATGCTCGACGGCGTTTTGAATGATATTCCCCACCGCCTCCCGCGTCCATTGCAGATCGCAGCGGATTTGCTCCCCGGGATCACCGCTGACCTTCACCCGGCGGTCCCCGATGGCTTCCGGAGCCCCGCATTCCACTGCCTGGGCCACCAGCTCCGAAACATAACAGGGCTTGGTGTCGAAGGTTATGCTTCCTGCATCCAGCCGCGCCATCTTCAGAAGCGCCTGGATCAGCTGCTCCATCCTCCTGATGGCTGAGGCCGTTTTTTCTGAGAACATGGCTACCGTTTCTGGCTGATCCGGTTCACCGGCGATGATTTCGTTATACATGTGAAGAGCAGCGAGAGGTGTTTTCAATTGATGGGAGATATCCGATATGATTTGTTTCAAAAATTCTCTGGCCTGATACTGGGCTTCCCCCTTGGCCTGGAGAGCCGTGGCCATATTATTCACGGAGCCGAACAGCTTGTGCAAAGCCCCTTCGCCATCCCGCGGCAATCGCCCGGAGAATTCATCCTCCGTATAACGGGAAACAATGCCGGAGGCATGAACAAACAGCTTTTCCCGCCGTCTCAGATAGCGAACGCATGACGCAACCAGCAAAACGGTAAAAAGAATCCAGCCGGTTGCCGTATACACAGCGGTTTGAGCCGCAAAATCTCTGGCCAGGGGAATAAAGCCGATACCCGCCTCCTGTGAAAGCCCAAGCTGTACAAGCAGTGCCTCACCTGTACCGTCATCCGCCCTCCCGGTGATAGCCGCAGCAATAGTCCCCGCCGGTAATCCCTCCCGCAGCAGGGCACCCGCGACATTGGCGTTCTGCCGGAGCAGCATTTGTTTGGCGGAGCGGGACTGCTCCAGACCGGCTACTCCTGCGAAAACCAGCAGCAACACACACAGCAGGATGACTGTCCGGAAAAAAAGGCGGGATTCCCGGTCTCTCCAAAAGCTCATGGGCGCACCTCGTTCCATTGATATCCGAAGCCGCGCACCGTAACAAGCTGCTGCGGATGGGACGGAGCCGGCTCCAGCTTTTCCCGCAAACGGCGGATATACACGGAAAGGGTATTGTCATCCACAAAATCCCCAGTACCGTCCCACAAGCAGTCCAGTATCACATTCCGGGACACTATCCGGCCAGTATTCCGCACCAGAAGACATAACAGACGGTATTCCAAACCAGTTAATTCCACCGGGTTTCCATACAACGTTACACGGCTGCCCAGCAAATCGATCCGCAGACTGCCGGATTCAAGAACCGCAGCGGAATCATCCTGCTTGGGCATACCTGACCGGCGGAGCAGGGCTTTGATGCGGGAGCAGAGCTCCCCCAGCTTAAAGGGTTTGGTAATATAATCATCCCCGCCCATGTCTAACCCGCGGATCACATTCACTTCTTCATCCGATGCCGTCAGGAAAATAATAGGGACGGCATTGCCCTGCCGCCTGATCTGCCCGCACACCTCAAAGCCATTCCCGTCGGGCAAAGATACGTCAAGCAGCAATAAATCATAAGCCCGGTCCGCAAGAAAAGCATCCGCCTCGGTAACGGTACGCGCTACTTCTACAGTGAAGCCGTTTTTCGTGAGAGCATACTGCAGGCCGTCAATAAGACTCCGGTCATCTTCCAAAAGCAAAATGGTAGGATTCATGCCTGGTCCCCTTGTTCGTGTTTGGTTTCTTCCACATAAAAAAAAGCATACACCATCTTCCCGGATTCGGGAATCGGTGTATGCTTGATTGTTTCTTAACGGTTGGCGAAATCTCCCTCACGGTTGGAGCCGGAGGAGCCCTGCGGACGGTCACCGCGGTCGCTGCGGTTGCCTCTGTAGCCTTCACCGCTTCTGTTGCTGTTGTAGGAACGGCCTTCGTAGCCGCCCTTGCCTTGGGAGGAGGAACGGTAGCCACCGCCGCCGCTAGGACGGTCGCCTTGTCTTCCGCCACTGCGGTTGCCGCCGTTGTAGTATCCGCTGCCGGTGCCGGGACGGCGTCCTTGGGAACGGATATCTCCGCCTTGACGGCGTTTCACGCGGATCGGATCCTCCGGTGTCAGCTCGATAGGCACTTCCTTGCGTTCGCCGGCCATCAGCTTCAGGGCTGCGCTCAGAAGAGCTACAGAATCATATTGCTCCAGCAATTGGATCGCAACTGCCTTGAATTCGTGGCTGTCGCCGTTCTCCACAACCTCCAGCACCTGTTGGGCCAGAATCCGCTGTTTGCCTTCCATCGCCTCGGCAATGGTGGGCAGCTGGCGCTTGGTGATGCGGTGGCGTGTAATGCGTTCGATCAGGTGCAGGTGATCGATTTCGCGGGGAGTAACGAAGGTATAGGATGTGCCTTCCTTGCCTGCACGGCCGGTACGGCCGATCCGGTGCACATAGCTTTCCGGGTCCTGCGGAAGGTCAAAGTTGATAACGTGGGTAACACCGGACACGTCCAGGCCCCGTGCGGCTACGTCGGTGGCAACCAGAATGTCAATGCTGCCGTCGCGGAACTTGCGCATGACGTTATCCCGTTGATTTTGGGACAGGTCGCCATGAAGCCCTTCCGCGGTATAACCGCGCTTCTGGAGAGCCTCGGAGAGCTCATCCACCCGGCGCTTGGTGCGTCCGAAGATAATGGCCAGCTCGGGAGCTTCCATATCCACCAGGCGACAGAGTGCGTCGAACTTGGCTTTTTCCTGAACCTCAATATAGCTTTGTTGGATCAGAGGTGCGCTAACTTGCTTCGGAATGACGGAAACATGCTCCGGGTTCTTCAGGAACTGCTGGGCCAGCTTCTGGATGTTGGGCGGCATGGTTGCGGAGAACAGCATGGTGTGGCGGGTTTCCGGAACCAGGGACAGGATGCTTTGGATATCCTCCATGAAGCCCATGTCCAGCATTTCGTCAGCCTCGTCCAGAATGACGGTTTGCACGTCATCCAGCTTGATGGTTTTGCGGTTGATATGGTCCAACAGACGTCCCGGTGTGCCGATGATGATTTGGGGGCGCTTCTTCAGGGCGCGGATCTGCTTCACAATATCCTGGCCGCCGTAAATCGGCAGGGAGCGGATGCCCTTGAACCGGCCCAGCTTGCTGATTTCTTCCGCAACCTGGATGGCCAACTCACGGGTGGGGCACATAATAAGGGCAACAATGCGGTCTTCGGTGACATCGATCTTGTGGATCAGCGGCAGGCCGAAGGCTGCGGTTTTACCGGTACCGGTTTGCGCCTGGCCGATCAGGTCGCGGCCTTCCATGGCCAGGGGGATTGCTTTTTCCTGGATCGGGGTGGCTTCTTCGAAGCCCATCTCCGTAACGGCGCGGACAATTTTTGGCTCCAAGCCAAATTCATTAAATGTTTTCAATACGTTCGATCTCCTTTTTTGCGTGCCGCTTCAACGCTTTCGTTCGTTCAAAGCTCACGTCTTGGTGATTTACCCTTAAGCGCGACTTAGTATAATAATGAAGCAATGGTTTCAATCATGCTTCTTTGGGCAGCGGGGCACATCCCCTCCAAAGCAGCGCATGCAATCAATGCCGAGGATACAAAGGATACACGGGAAGTATTCCCCCATCCAGGCAGATCTATATGGACTGTTGTCGATGTTATGCCACACGGTACGGCACATCCTGGAAACCAAGGAAAATACAGCCGAACTTAAGAATATCTCTAATATTGTAGCATATGTCCGTTCCATTTCGCCACTTTTATGAAAGTCATCATCAATTATTTTCATTTTCGAAACCGGCGCCGCTTTGCCGCGTATAAGGGAGCATCGGAGTGAAACGAATTTATAATGAGGAGCGCTGACCTTTCATGTCCATATTCAAACGGATCGGTTCCATCATGCGTAGCAATAAAGAAGTACCCGCAGCCCCTAGCCGCAACCCGTATGAAGATTCACAGGTGGGGGACATTGTCAATGTAGATCTCGAGCAATACGTTGTTACGGGCAAGGTCATTTATTTTGACCGGGGCTACGCCCCCCACCGCTTCGCCTATTATATCCAGAGCGGACGCAAAATTTCCTGCCTGCTCGTGGAGAAAGGCCGCAGCTACGAATGTTTCTTGTGTGACTTCCTGGAAGGCTCCCTGAGCGATCCCCAGGATGTGCCCAACCGTCTGGATATCGACGGCGATTCGGAATTCCAGCTGGACCACCAGCGTACGGATCTCACCCGGGTGGAAGGCAATACAGACTTCCGCAATGGGGATGACCTGATGTTCTGGCGTTATTACGGCATCAGCGGGAATGCAGACGAATACTTTTTCCTGCAGTGGCAGGATGGGCGCTTTATCGCCATGCGGGGCGAGCAGACATCAGCCGCACAAGTCAAATTCATGAGCAGCCGTTAATGATAGCATGATATTAGCGAATCCGGCAAGCCGCATCTGCGGATGTGCCGGATTTTTGCTTGCCTATTTTGCGTATGCTCCCCCAATCCACTATACTGGCAGTAGCAAGATGCAGATTCGAGGAGGCATTCGCATTTGACACGCAGCTTTTGGATTAAGAATATTTCGGATGTAATGGTTTCGGTAGCCGGAGCGGCTTTGGTGGCTGCCGGCTTCAATTTGTTTCTCATACCCCATGGTTTGCTCAGCGGGGGAATCTCGGGCATTGCAATGATCGTCGGCTATGTGACCTCATGGAACATCAGCCTGCTCTACCTTTTGTTTAATTTGCCTGTTATTCTATGGGGCATGATGGTCTTGGGGAAACGCTTCATTACCCTAAGCGTCATCAGCGTTGCCGGCACTGTCTGGTTTATGCAGCTGATTCCGGAGCTGTCGGTTACGCAGGACCCGATAATCGCGGCAATCTTCGGCGGGGTTGTGGTAGCGGCTGGTACAGGAATTTGCCTGCGCATCGGCGGTTCAACCGGAGGTTTCGACATTATAGGCTCTATTATCACCATGAAGAGCGATTTTCCTCTGGGCATGCTGCTGTTTGCCCTGAATGGTTTTGTTATTATTGCGTTGGCCTATGTACAGGGAGAATGGACTGCCGCCCTGCGCTCTATGCTGTGCATCTACATAACAGGCAAGGTCGTGGATACCATCCATATCCGCCACGTGAAGGTCACCCTGTTTATTATCACCAAAAACAAGGACGCCCTTCTGGAGAAAATGCTCCTGCATCCCCGCGGCGTTACACTGATGAAGGTGGAAGGCGCCTTTTCCCATCATGAAAGCGACATGCTGATGACGGTCACCACCCGCTATGAGCTGGGTGAGCTGCGCAAGCTGATCCGTGAAACCGATCCCCACGCCTTCGTGAATATTGTGGAAACGGTTGGTGTGCTGGGGCAATTCCGGCGGGGCAAGGATGCCTGACAGCCTTCCCCCTGCGGATATAAACATATGGAAATCCACGAGAAACGGATGTACAATCCCGGCCCTTGTGGTATAATGGGTTGTAATTTCATATCTGTTCTGGTATTACGAGAGTGATCGTGCACCTTCTATTCCTGTCGCAATTACAACGATAAGGGAGGATGATTCACGTGGAAACCGTCAAATTATCCAGGATCGTAATGAAATTAACGCCCGAGCTCCATACCTTTCTTAAACCGGGTGAACTGGATTCCGACATCGTGCTGATGCATGGAATCGATGCGCTATTGGAAGAAGACGCCATTGAAATTATTCAGTTCAGCATATCCGAGCATCAGAAGAACACCTATCTTCAATAGATTTAACATAAAAGCCCCGTGCAATTGGGGGCTTTTGTTGTTTTTTGACAGCAGCATCCGGCAGGTTTCCACAAATTCCGTCCATTTGCCCTGTACGACTTTTGAAGCTGTGGCTTATAATAAGGCTACAAAGATAAGAGACAGGGAGAGGTTCAAAATGGAATTGCTTATTGCCGCCATGCTGATGCTATGGGGAAATGTGACGGATGGAAATCCGGGAGTGACTCTTGACCAGATTGCCCAGATCGCGGAGCTTCCCCCGGCCGCTATTGTGGTGCAGCCTGATGGAACCAAGTCTGTCGACCCGCTGGTTCCCGCGGGCAAGGCCGATCCGCAGGCGGGAAGCGCCCCCACCGTCAAAGGCGTTTATGCCACTGCCCATAGTGCAGGCGGAGCAAGGCTCGAAACGCTCTTGAAGCTGATGGATGAAACCGAGCTGAATGCTCTGGTGGTGGATGTGAAGGATGATTTCGGCTATATCACCTACAGAACGGGGAATCCCGAGCTGGAAGCCATGGAAACCACCAAGAAGATCATCACCGACATGCCGGCTTTGATGAACAAGCTGAACGAGCATCAGGTATATCCCATTGCCCGGATTGTGGTGTTCAAGGATACGGTGCTGGCCAAAAAGAAGCCGGAGCTGTCCTTCCTGAACCCGGACGGCACTCTGTGGAACAACGGCAAAGCCTCGGCGGACAGCTTCGTAAATCCCTACAGTAAGGAAGTATGGGACTATAACATTGCCGTTGCCAAGGAAGCGGTAAAGGCGGGCTTTAAGGAAATCCAGTTCGATTATGTCCGTTTCCCGGAAGGCTTCGAAACCCGGGCGGATAAGCTGAAGTACACCAAGGATGAACGGTCACGGGTGGATGCGGTCACGTCCTTCGTAAAATATGCCCGGGAGCAGCTTGCCCCGTTGGGGGTCAGAACCTCCGTGGACATCTTCGGCTATGCGGCGTCGGTTCCGGCAGCAGAGGGCATCGGCCAGGATTTCGTCAAGATCGCCCAGAACACCGATGTGCTTAGTCCCATGATTTACCCCAGTCACTACAGCACAGGCTGGTTCGGCCAGAAGGTCCCCGATGCGGCACCGTACGCCACCATCAACGGCGCTTCCGTAGATACCAACAAGAAGCTGGAACCGTTGGAGACGCTCAAGCCCATCATCCGGCCATGGATTCAGGATTTCACCGCGTCCTGGGTACAAGGCTATGTCAAATACGGTAAACATGAGGTGGAGGAGCAGATCCGGGCCTTGAAGGACAATGGCGTGGAGGAATTCCTGCTCTGGAATGCCGTCAATACCTATACCGCGGGAGTAGCGTATTAGGATACAGCTTCACCGCAGCAAAAAAGCCCGGGTAGATGCGGATTTCGCATCCCTCGGGCTTTTTTTTCGCACCAGAACCGCCACCGCTCACTTCCGCAGCTGTTCAGCCAGCCTCAACAAATGATCCGCCGCCTGGCTGATTCTTGCCCGGACCCGCGGCTCCGTAAACTCCCCCGCCGGGTCCGTTTCCCGTTCTATGCTGCCGACGGAAATCCATTCCGGCGAGTTGATGCCATGCAGATTCCGCACGATAGCTTGCAATTGGTTCAGGGCGCCGTAGGCCGCCACCCCACCGGAGCAGGCGGCGGACAGAACTGGTTTGCCGTCAACATGCTCATAGATGAGATAATCCAGAGCATTCTTCAACGCGCCCGAAATGGTGCCGTGATACTCCGGGCTGACCAGCACGATGCCGTGGGCCTGGTATACAC
>JAEWAA010000167.1 GCA_023391955.1 Bacillota bacterium
GTTTGAGGGGCTGCAGGCCCACGCCCGTGCCGTGGAAATCCGGGTGGAAAAGGAGGGCGGACAAGGATGACAGACGCATTCACAGGGAATCCGCAAGGAAACGATGACGGGATTCTGACAGCCGGGCGTACAGCCTTCGTGGCCCGCAAAACCAATGAGACGGATATTGAGCTCAGCTTCGGCATTGACGGCAACGGGACCTCGGTGATTGAGACGAAGGTGCCGTTTCTCGACCATATGCTGGATCTGTTCACCAAACACGGCCAGTTCAACCTGAAGGTGCAGGCGGACGGCGACGTGTATATTGACGACCACCACACGGTGGAGGATATCGGGATTTGTCTGGGGCAATGCCTGCGGGAGGCACTGGGTGACAAGCGGGGCATTAAACGCTACTCCAGCGTGTTCATTCCCATGGATGAAGCGCTGGCCCAGGTGGTCATCGACATCAGCAACCGGCCCCACTTCGAATACCGGGCAGAGTATCCGTCCCAGATGGTGGGTACCTTTTCCACGGAGATGGTGCATGAGTTTTTGTGGAAGCTGGCGCTGGAGGCGCGGATCACGCTGCACGTCATTGTCCACTACGGGAAGAACACCCACCATATGATTGAGGCGGTGTTTAAGGCCTTGGGCCGGGCGCTGGATGAAGCCACCTCCATCGATCCCCGGGTGCAGGGAGTGCCCTCCACAAAGGGGGTTCTGTAGCCGTGATCGCCATTATCGATTATGGTATGGGCAACCTCCACAGTGTGCAAAAGGCGGTGGAGCGCCTTGGTTATGAGGCGTTGGTAACCTCCCGGGAGGAGGAGATTCTGGCCGCAGACGGGGCCATTCTTCCGGGTGTTGGCGCCTTCGGTGATGCCATGAAGTTCTTGAACGATACCGGGCTTGGGCAGGCTGCGGTACGGTATGCGGCTGGCGGCAAACCCCTGTTGGGCATCTGCCTGGGTATGCAGCTCTTGTTCTCCTCCAGCGAGGAGCACGGCCAGCATGAAGGCCTGGGGCTGTTGCCCGGCAAGGTGGTGCGGATCGTGGGGGACTTCAAGGTGCCCCATATGGGCTGGAACCGGCTTAGCTTCAAGCAGTCGTCACCGCTGTTGGCGGGGCTTACGGAGGGGCATGCCTATTTTGTCCACTCTTACAAGGCGCTGCCGGAGCGGGAGCAGGACCTCTTGGCGGATACGGACTATTACGGTCCGGTGACGGCGGTAGTAGGACGGGACAATGTGTTCGGGACCCAGTTCCATCCGGAGAAAAGCGGCGAGCTGGGCATGAAGCTTCTGGAGAATTTCCTGAGGCTGACGGTCCGGGGATGAAAAATAGCGGGGGTGCGGCAAGGTGTTTACTTTATATCCGGCAATTGATATCCGCGGCGGCAAGTGCGTCCGCCTGATTCAAGGAGATTACAACCAGGAAACGGTTTATAACGACAGCCCGCTGGAGGCGGCGTTGGCCTGGGCGGAGCAGGGGGGCAAGTGGATCCATCTGGTGGATCTGGATGGAGCCAAGGCGGGGGAGCCGGTGAACCATCAGCTGATCGGCGACATCGCCCGCAGCGTGAAGGTTCCGGTGCAAACCGGAGGCGGTCTGCGTACGGTGGAAAATGTGGAGCGGCTGTTGTCCCTGGGTGTCTCCCGGGTGATTATTGGAACGGCGGCAATTGAGGACCGCCCGTTCGTGGAAGAGGTGCTCCGGCGGTTCGGGGAGCAGGTAGCCATCGGCATCGACGCCCGCAACGGCTACGTAGCCACCCGGGGCTGGCTGGAGACCTCCGAGGTGAAGGCGGAGGAACTGGCGGTGCAACTGGCGGAGCTGGGGGCGAAGACGTTTATTTTTACGGACATCTCCCGGGACGGCATGATGCAGGGGCCGAATGTGGAAGCCATTGTCCGGCTGGCCCAGGTATCCGGGCAGTCGGTGATTGCGTCCGGCGGTGTGAGCCGGTACGAGGATCTGGAGGCGTTGGCCGCCCATGCGGACAAGGGAGTAGCCGGCGCGATTATCGGCAAGGCGCTGTACACCGGCAGCATTGAGCTGGCGGAGGCGCACCGGAGGCTGGGGCTGGTGTAAGCTGCGAATGCGGCATGAGGAAAGGAGGGACGGCTGTGCTGGCAAAACGCATTATCCCCTGCCTGGATGTGAAGGACGGGCGGGTGGTTAAGGGAGTAAATTTCGTGAATCTGCGGGATGCCGGGGATCCGGTGGAGCTGGCGGCGATCTACGACCGGGAAGGCGCCGATGAGCTGGTGTTTCTCGATATCTCCGCTTCTGTGGAAGGGCGCTCCACCATGGTGGAGGTGGTCCGCCAGACTGCGGGGGAGATTACCATTCCCTTCACCGTAGGCGGCGGCATCTCCAGCGTGGAGGATATGACCCGTCTGTTGCGGGCCGGTGCGGATAAAACCGGGATCAACACGGCGGCAGTGAAAAATCCGCAGCTGATTTCGGAGGGCGCCCGGCGGTTCGGCTCCCAATGTATTGTGGTGGCGATAGATGCCCGTTTTAACCCTGAATGGAGCGAATGGGAGGTCTATATACACGGCGGCCGTACGCCTACCGGCATTAAGGCGCTGGAATGGGCCAGGAAGGTGGAGACGCTGGGGGCGGGGGAGATTCTCCTGACCAGCATGGATGCCGACGGCACCAAGGACGGCTTCGATGTGAAGCTGACCCGGGCGGTGTCCGAAGCGGTGGGCATTCCCGTCATTGCTTCCGGCGGTGCAGGCAAAAAAGAGGATTTTTATGAGGTCTTCACAGCAGCCAAGGCGGATGCGGGTCTGGCGGCGACGATTTTTCACTATAAGGAACTGACCATACATGAAGTGAAGCAGGATTTGCGGGACAAAGGGGTAGAGGTGCGATGAGCAGCGAAACGGAGCAACAGCTGGCAGCATCTGTGGAGGAGCTGGCGGAGCTGATCCGCTGGTCGCCGGACGGTTTGGTGACGGCGGTGGTGCAGGATGCGGCCAGCAAGGATGTGCTGATGGTGGCCTATATGAACCGGGAGGCGCTTAAGCTGACGGTGGAGTCCGGCGATACCTGGTTCTGGAGCCGGTCGCGCAAGGAGCTGTGGCATAAAGGAGCTACCTCCGGCAATGTGCAGAAGGTGGAGAGCTTAGCGTATGACTGCGACGCCGACACGCTGCTGCTGAAGGTGGTTCCGCAGGGACCGGCCTGCCATACGGGCAGCAACAGCTGCTTTTACCGGGAGCTGCCGCCAAACGGAGCTGCTGATAACGCAGCCTCCAGTTCTGGACAGGCTGCGGACAACGGAACTTCCGGCGGCGGAGAAGCTCTTGCGGCGGTATCCGCCCGTGGTGCAGAGGAGTATGTGGGAAGCAGCCTGCGGGGTGTGGAGCGCGAGGAGGCTAAGGGTTGGCGGAAGGATGGGGCGGTGGATGCCCAGGACCGCTTCGCCATTCTGGCCAAGCTGGAGTCTACGATTGCGGAGCGTGAGCTGGAACGGCCGGAGGGCGCCTATACCACGTACCTGTTCGACAAGGGTGTGGACAAGATTCTGAAGAAGGTGGGCGAGGAAGCCGGTGAGGTGATTATCGCCGCCAAAAACCGCAGTCCGGAGGAGCTCCGGTATGAGGTAAGCGACTTGATCTATCATTTGCTGGTGCTGCTGCAGGAACAGAAGCTGCCGTTGGACGACGTTCTGGCCGAACTGGACCGCAGGCACAACAAATAAAGAAACCCATATCCAGGCTAAAAAAGATGTATATGTGTAAAAAGAGCTTTCCCCATTGGGAAAGCTCTTTTTGTGCTGACTAGGGTGCGGAATGTACGCTATGGAAGGACAAAACCCGTTAGAATGTCCGTCGGAAAGTGGACACTCGGGAAGATAGAGGTCATCGGGGACATCAGTCAATATATTGTTAAGGAGACGAATGTATGTTCTATATATTGTGTTTTCTTAGATGATTCGCCGGGGAAGAGGTTATAATGCCCGTGTCCACTGTATGAAAGACAAAATACGGGATTTGTCTCTTGGAAATGGATGAAACCATCCGCCGGAGATTACCACGGATGGTTTCCTTGTTTTCTTTAGGCCGTTTTTGCAACCTGCTTGAGCCCTCGGAGTTTGCCAACATGCCCTATGGTTGGGCCTTGAATCATTCCCCGGCGCGGTACTCGAACCAGTCGAAGTCTGCCGGGATACGCCGGCCGGAGCCGCCGTTAATGGCGAATAAGCCTACCATGGCGCCGGTGAAGGCTTTTTTCTCCTGGGTGCCTTCGTCGCTGAGGAAGCGGGCATCCTCCACGGTGCCGGCCTCCAGCCATTCCGTCCCGTTCAAGCTGTAGAAGAAGGCCCGTGTTTCCCCGTCCACCCGGACCTGCAGGTACAGGATCCCTGTTCCCGCAGGAACCGGGTGGGAGGCCAACTCCCGCAGGCTGCGTGCCCGGTTCTCTGTCAGCTTCACCGCGAGACCGCTGTTTGTGGCCGTCAGTGCCAGCTTAATGAAGCAGCGGGAGTCGTAATAGCAGGTTAACCCTGCTTGCTCCCCCGTCACACCCGGAGTGAACTCCAGCTTCAATCCGGCCGTATACCGGTGGGCGGTTTCCCGCCGTACCAGGACGTTCTCCGCATCGGTGGAGTCCAGATCAGCCCCGCCGGTATAAAGGCGCAGGAAGCCGGGCCGCTCCGCCAAGGACCAGTTGTCCTGCACGGGATTCCAGGCAAAGCACCAGTGAAGGGGAAGGTCTGCCGTTTCGAACTGATCCCGGGCAGGAGGCGCGTCCCACACTGTTTCGGGTAAAGCGGGAGCCTGCTGCACCGGGCTGGGTCCTTGACCGTCATTCACCGTAAACCAGCCGTCCTCCGTCCATTGGACCGGCTCCAGATAGGTTTCCCGGCCCAGGGTGCAGAAGCCTCCCCGCAGGGGCCGTCCGCCCAAATGAACCATCCACCATTCCCCGTGCTGGGTCTCCACCAGCTTGCCGTGGCCGGCACGTTGGATGACAGCGGCAGGATCCGTCTGAGTGTGCACCGGATTCATCGGACAGGCTTCATACGGCCCCAGCAGCTCCCGGGAACGGGCCACCGTGATACAGTGGCCGTATTCCGTGCCACCTTCTGCGAGAATCAGATAATACCAGCCGTCCTTCAGCAGCAGATGGGGGCCCTCCGGAGAAGCCCGGCCGGTTCCCTCCCACAGCTTCACCGCTTCCCCTGCAGGCGACATGCTGTCGTCGGATAAAGGAAGCAGCCAGGCGCCTCCCCGTCCATAAAGCATGTAGCGGCGTCCGTCCTTATCCACAAAGTGGGAGGGGTCAATCCCCTCATGATTCAGCACTGAGGGAGCGGAATACGGTCCCTCCGGACGCTCCGACCGGACCACAATATTGGCCCGGCCCGCTCCCGCCAGCCGAAGTGTGGCCATCAAGTAAAACATTCCGTCTACATAAGAAATATCCGGAGCCCAAATGCCGAAGGAGTCCGGTAGTCCCCGCAGGGGAAGGTCCTCACTCCGGGTAAGACCATGTCCAATGTAACGCCAGTTTACCAAATCTCGGGAATGGGACAGCACAATGCCGGGGAAGAATTGGAAGGTGGAATTGGCCAAATAATAATCCTCATCTACCCGTACAATGGACGGGTCCGGATGGAAGCCGGGCAGGATCGGATTGGTATAGGTTCGTTCATTCAAAGGAAAACCCCCTTAGGAAAAAGCTGATGCTGCGTACAAGCGCTGCACAATCAGCGGTATCAGGTGTAGCCGGCGATACCGGAAAGGAGTAACATGCCTACTCTGTGACCGGCAAATACTCGAACCAGTCGAAATCGGCGGCATTGCCGCTTGTCTGACCATGGGAGGTGGCGTACAGGCCCATGTAGGCCCCTACGAAGCCCCCTGCCACATCGGTGCTGAGAATGGTGCCGTCCCCATCCGCAAACAGGGTCAGCCACTCTGCTCCGTCCAGGCTGTAATAGAAGGAATACGCCTGACCCCGGGCCTCGACCTTCAGGAAGAGGCGCTCTGCATCCAATAAAGCGGAAGCCAGCAGCTTATCCTCACCGCCTCGGCGTTCGATCAGTCTGAGAGAGCGCTCCCCGCCGAACATCCCGTATACCATACGGAACTGGTAATTGGCATTCTGCAGCAGTGCCATTCCCGCTGCTTCACCCTCGGCTTGGGGAACGAAGTCCATCACGGTGCGGGCGCTGAAGCTCATATGCTGCTGCCGGCGGCAAACAAACGCCGGATTGGCGTAATCCGCCAGAGTTTCCGGCTTCAGCCGGAGCCGCAGATAGCCGGGACGTTCGGTTAGACTCCAGAAGTCTCCACGGGGTGTACGCAGGAAGTTCCAGGTATCCGCCAGCCGTTCCCCGTCGAAGGGGTCAAAGCCGGATACCGCCGGGAACGGATGGGCCGGCAGGTTGGGAGCGGGCATCACCGCTTCCACGATCCCCTTGCCGGGATTGACCACCGGCCAGCTGTCCTCCCATTTGACCGGCACCAGGAAGGTTTCCCGGCCCAGATTGCGGTAGTAGCCGCCGTAAGGGCGGGAGGCCAGACAAACCATCCACC